>CAYXJH010000276.1:0-4798 GCA_964465415.1 uncultured Gemmatimonadaceae bacterium | reverse complement strand
GCCAGTTGTACAACAGCAATCACCCGGCCATCTTCCAGGATGGGCGCGGCGGCACCGTCCGGGCTGAGCCAGATCCCGGTCCGGCCTTCGTGCGCGGAGAGGTCGAGCGCCGCGTCGCAGAACCGGGCCTCATCGCCACTCCGCCCGAGCCGCGCGGCGGCAGCGGCGGCCATGGCGAGGGCCTCGGCACTGCCGAGGTCCACCTCGATCGTGAGATCGTCGTCATGGATCAGGTCCCGGAGGAACGACAGGGCCGACTCCGGATCACCGCCATAGAGGGCTGCCCGGGCATGCGTGCGTACCACGACGCGGTCCCAGAAGGCGGTCCCGGTCATGATGGGTCGGTTGCCCTGGGACCACCGCTGCAGCCGCGTGGCGTCGTCGGCCGCGGCCCATAGCCGGACGCGCAGCGCGTCCACGACGGCGCGCTCGGCGCGTGCGTTGTGCGGAGCCAACGACTCCACGATCTCGCAATGCGCGGCAGCACGATCCAGGTGGCCGGACCACCGGAGCACGCCGATATGAGCGGTAAGGCCGTAGTACCCGAGGGGCGCCATGGAGTGGAACGGCGTGTGCCTCGATCGACCGAAGCGGAGCATGACGCGCCAGGCATCGTCATCGTCCGGGTCGGCGCCCATGACGGACCACGCGTCGCGCAGCGCGGCGGTGGCCGCATCGAGCTGGCTGGTCTGGAGGTACCCCACGGCCAGCATGGCGTACAGATTGGCGGTCTGGCTGCTCAGGATCTCGCGCAGGTCGATCCGGCGGGCGATCTCCGCCTCCATGACCGCGATGGCTCGCCGGACCCGGCCCCGGAGCAGCAGGGTCTTGCCCTGGCCCGTGATGGCAGCCAGGCGGAGGAGGTCGGACCCCGCGCGGACCCCGAGCTCCAGTGCCCGATCGTGATGGACCAGCGCGTCCTCGTACCGACCGGCATGGCAGAGCGCCTTCCCGGACATGATCTCGGCCGACGAGCGAAGGAGGAGGTCGTCGGGCTCGACTTCCTCGAGCACGGATCCGAGTGCGCCGAGCGTACGGTCGGCCGGCGCGCCGTCGGACGCCTCGGCGCCGGCCACCACGACCCTGGCGTGAAGCCCGACCTCAGGGACGAAGGGCCACGGACCGGGACCCTGGTTCGCAAGATCGAGCGCGCGGCGGGCGTACGACTCGACGGCGTCATAGCGTTCGACCAGGCTGCTCGCCCACGCGGCTATGACGCAGTGGTCCGCGCTGCTGCGGACGACGTCATCGGGTAGCGTGCGGATCCAACGCAGTGCCTTGTGCGCCTCGCCGTTGGCCAGTGCGGTCAAGCCGTTTGCTGCGACGAGCACTGCCGCGCGTGCGGTGTCACCCGCCTGGACGGCGTAAGCGATGGCGTCATCCACCAGCCCCGACTGCTCGCACCAGGCTGAGGCCCGGGTCAGGATCAGCCGCCGCTCGTCCTCCGGGATCTGTCCCGCGCGCCGCCGCAGGAGGTCAGCGAAGAGCTGGTGGTACCGGAACCACTGCCGGTCGTTATCCAGCGGGACGAGGAACAGGTTCGCGCGGCTGAGCTCGTCCAGGAGCGCCCTACTGTCACTCAACTCCAGCGCCGCGTCGCAGAGCGACCCGGTCAGCCGATCCAGCAAGGACGTACGGACTAAGAAACGCTGCTGGTCCGCCGGGATTCCCGTCAGGACCTCCTCCGCCAGGAAGTCGGCCACGAACGCGTGGGTGCCGTGGAACTCCGAGACGAACGCCTCCGGGTCGTCCACTCCACGAAGGGCGAGCCCCGCGAGCTGCAGGCCGGCGGCCCACCCCTCGGTTCGTTCCGTGAGCGTCTCGACGGCGGCGCGCGGAAGAGCCTTCGCGCAGATCCCCTCGACGAAGCGAGTGGCCTCCTCCGCCTGGAATCGGAGGTCAGCTTCCCGAATCTCCAAGAGTTGGCGGCGCGCGCGGAACCGGGCCAGCGGGAGCGGGGGGTCGCTCCGCGAGATCAACACCAGGTTGATCCCCGGCGCCCGTTCGACCAGGCGTGCGACGGCCTCGTGGATAAACTGGTCTTCGATGTGGTGGTAGTCATCGCAGACAACGATTCCGGCGTCGCCGTTGGTCAGGTCTGCCCGGCGCGCCAGATCGGCCAGGATCGACGTGAGGACGTCGCCCGGATCGGGAGGCGGCGTCGACTTCAGCAGCGCCGAGGCGCGCTCGGCCGCGGCCGGCTCGATCGACCGGACCGCCTCGGCAAAGCACTCCATGAATCGCAGCGGGTCATCGTCGTCCGGGTCCAGGGAGATCCAGGCCGCGGGCGCCGAGACGTGCCGGACCCAGTCCGCCACGAGCGTGGTCTTGCCGGAGCCGGCCGGTGCGGAGACGAGGACCAGCCGGGCCGGGTGCGCCGCGCCAAGCGTCCGCAGGAGCCGGTCCCTGACCACGATCGCCGGATCGAGGACGGGCACGAACAGCTTCGATGGGAGTAACTGCGCCTGCGGCCGCGGGGCGACGGTCGACAAGGTCCCTCCGGAGAGTCAGGCGGTACGGGGCTGTACTCGACGGTAGGTCCGTACCAGTGGCAGGTCAACCACGTTAACGGGGAGGCCGCGATCCGAATAAACCGGGGAATAAACCATGGTTGGTTCTCCTTGCCGGTCGTCGACCATATCGTATGGTCGAACCGACGACAGAGGAAGCCATGCGAAACGCCATCCTAGCACTCTTGCTGTTCCTGTTGCCGAGGGCCGGATCTACTCAGGGCCCGGCCGGTCCCACCCGCGTAGTGATCCTCGGGGTCGGCCACTCGACGCAACTGGTATCGGAAGGGCAGAGCCCCGCAGCGCTCCGGGCCTTCTTCGACCGAGTGTCGCCCGACGTCATGGCAGTCGAGCGGCCACCGAACGAACTGGCCAGGGACGATCACTACGAGTTCACGTACGAGATCCAGTACGTCGCGCTCCCGTACGCACGGGAGAGGGGGATTCCGGTCCACGGGATCGACTGGATTCCAGCGGGGGAGGACATGATGCTCGCCTTCGGAGTGGACCTGGAAGAGCCGCCGTTCGTCCGGACGGGTTGGCGCGGTTTCCTGAGCTTCCTGATTCGGCGACGCTGGATGAACCACTGTTGTTCGCTGACGCCGACAGTGATCGCGTGATGCGGCGGGCGCCCTGGCTCAACGAGTGGGAGCCGACGAGTCGGGACTTCGCGAGGCGCCTCTTCCTCTATCGGACGTTCCTCCAGGCGCGTCGGATCGCGGCGGTGGCCACCCCATACCCCGGGAAGACCCTGCTGGTACAGGTCGGGGCCAATCACAAGGACGACATCGAGCGCATACTCGCGGACCACCCCGCCATCGAAGTGGTGCAGCCGTCGAGCTTCGGTGAGCCGACCGAGGAGGAGATCCGAGCGGCAATCCTTCCAGACGACCTATACGCGATTGCCACATTCAATCTCCTCGGGGTCCAGTCGACCATGGGCGTGGTGGACTGGCCCTGGATGCGACGGGTCATCGGGGACCTGGAACAACTGGGCAGGACGCCGGAAGTCGACCTCCTGAGCACGCGCCTGGCGGTGCTCACGGGGCGGATCTCCGCGGAGGAAGCCGCTGTTCGCTACGGCCGGATCAGCGAGGTCGCCGGCTGCTGCATGGAATTCACGTGGACCGGGGTCAAGGACACCACCCGGCTGGACTCCTACTTCGATCCGTTCGGCAACCTCAGCGTCGGACAGCGAGCAACCTTGGAGATGGCACGGGAATACCAGCGGCTGGGTCGCCAGGAGGATGCTAAGACGGCGCGGAACAGGCTGGCCGCGACGCTATCCCCCTTGCAGGCGGGGCAGCTCGAGGCCTACTCGCGCCTGCACCTGGCCCCGGACGGTCGGGCTGGCGGTGCTGATCATGAGTGACAGTGCCGGCAAGCGCACGGTACACGGTCAGGCAGTCCTGACCACACCTCGGCTCCTCCTGCGCCCGTTCGCGCCAGCGGATGCGCCGGCTGTCCAACACCTGGCGGGAAACCCGGCCGTGAGCGCGACCGCTTTGGGGCTTCCGCATCCCTTCGAGCTGGCAATGGCCGAGGAATGGATCGGCACCCACGAGCACGCATATGCTCAAGGGACGCTCGCCGCTTTCGCCGTGACGGATCGTGAACGTCAGGAGCTGATCGGCGCGGTGGGCCTGATGATCGAGCCGGAGCATCGGCGAGCCGAGCTCGGATACTGGTTGGGCCAGCCGTTCTGGGGACGGGCGTACGCCACCGAGGCCGCCAAAGCCGTGGTTCGGTTCGGCTTCCAGGCCCTGCGGCTACACCGCATTCATGCGAATCACCTTGCGGCCAACCCGACTTCCGGGAAGCTCCTGGAGAAGCTCGGCATGAGGTACGAGGGGTGCCTGCGCGGCCATGCATTCCACCGGGGATCCTATCACGATCTGGCTGTGTACGGGCTGCTGGCGAGCGAGTTCGAGGAGAGCATTCAGCCGCCCGGGGAGCCTGAAGAATATACCTCAGAATGAACCATCGTTGGGTCCGCGCGACTCGAAGGTCAGCGGCTACCTGCCCCCATTGAGGGCGTGCCGGCGAGAGGCAGCCGGACCGTGAACTCGCTCCCCTCGTCCGGCCGGCTCACCACCCGGATCGTTCCGCCCAGCAGCCCGGCGAATTGTTGGGCGATGGCGAGGCCCAGGCCAGCGCCCTGAACGCGCCGCGTGAGCGTCTGGTCGGCCTGCCAGAAAGGCTCGAAGACCTGGGCCTGATCGGCGGCGGCCAGGCCGACGCCCGTATCGCGCACGACGAACTCGGCCGTCGTGCCGTCCGCCTTCACT
>CAYXJH010000275.1:0-4814 GCA_964465415.1 uncultured Gemmatimonadaceae bacterium | reverse complement strand
CGGGTCACGGGTCACGGGTCACGGGTCACGGGTCACGGGTCACGGGTCACGGGTCACGGGTCTCGGGTCTCGGGTCTCGGGTCTCGGGTCTCGGGTCTACCTTGACGGTTCCGCTGGACGCATCTAACGTAGCCCGCACACAGACGAGCCCGAGGGCAAGCAGTAGACCGGTGCACGAGCGCGACCTGGGGTTGGCATTGCCCGGGTCGCTTTTCGTTGCGCCGGCCGATACGTGGACCGGTTCGGGGAGCAGGGATCAGATGCGGACGCAGGGCATAGTGAAGTGGTTCAACGACGCCAAGGGGTTTGGGTTCATCCAGCCGGATGGCACGGATCGGGACTGCTTCGTGCACCATTCATCGATTCAGGGCCAGGGCTTCAAGAGCCTGACCGAAGGTGAGCGGGTGGAGTTCGATCTGGTCCAGGGCCAGAAAGGCCCGGCGGCGGAGAACGTAGCGCGGGTCGCCTGACCGTACGGAACGGACCAGCAACCGAGGGAGGCATGGCCAAACAGGAAGGGATCGAGATGGAGGGGGTCGTCACGGACGTCCTCCCCGACCGGATGTACCGCGTGAAGCTGGAGAACGGGCACGAGGTTCTGGCGTACGCCGCCGGCAAGATGTCGAAGTTCAAGATCCGCGTCCTGACCGGCGACCGGGTCACGCTGGTTCTTTCCCCCTACGACCTCACCCGCGGCCGCATCGTCTACCGCCACAAGTAACGTTCACCTCGGACCCGTCGAGCTGCGAGAGGCGTTGAGCCTTGAAAAGCCGCGCGCAACGAGCGCCAGGGCCCCCGCCGCAGTGCCGTCCTAAAGAAGTTTGCCACCCCTGCCGTAGTTGGTAGTTCGTAGTTCGTCGTTCGTAGGGCTTCGACCGACCGTTTCGTCCCATCTGTAGGCCTGTGCACGTCGAGGCGTAAGGGAACACCCTACGCCTCGATCCCCCCGTTTTCCCACAAACATTCCCACGTCACCCCGACAGTGTGGTCACCACGCGCTCGTCATATTGGGGCCGTCGACCGTACGGACCCCTCAGACGAGGTCGCTGATGACCACGGTTACCGCGAAAGAAGAGCGGAAGAAGTCGCGCAGGCCGCCGAAGCTGATCGAGGCGCCGGAGCACACGGTGGAGATCGTATCGGATCCTGGCGAGGGCGCGCAGAAGTGCGGCCAGATCTTCGGCTCGGTATCGGCGAAGATGGGCAACGGCGCGTGGACGGTGGAGCTGATCCCCGCCGAGATCCAGCCGCCACCGCGGATCCCCGCGGGCGCGAGCGGGAACCGGATCCGGATCGGCTCGGGCCCGGTCAGCAACTGGGGTGACCATACCAACCTTGTGGTTGCGTTCAACGAGCAGGTGCTGCTGAACCGGCATCGGGTGGACGCGCTGGCGGACGACGCGGTGGTGCTTCTCGAGAGCATGTGGAAGGACCACCGGGACGAGACGATCCGCAAGCAGTGGGTCGCCGCCATGAAGGAGATCTCGTCGAAGCGGTACCGCGTGATCGAGATCCCCATGGACGAGCTCTGTCGCACGGTGGTGGAGGATCCGCAGAAGGGCAAGAACATGTTCGCGCTCGGGATCCTGTCGTGGATCTACGAGCGGGACATGGACCTGGTGCGCGAGCAGATCGCGTTCGCGTTCCGGAAGAAGTCGGAGGAGGTCTATCAGAGCAACGTCGCGCTCCTGGAGCTGGGCTACGACTGGGCGGAGGAGAACCTGGACTTCCAGGTCCGGGTGACGCCTACGCCGCCGGACGTACCCATGGTGGTGATGAACGGGAACCAGGCGGTGGCGCTGGGCGCGGTGGCGGCGGGGATGGAGCTCACGGCCATGTACCCGATCACTCCGGCGACGTCGGCGTCGCATCAGCTGGGCGAGATGTTCGAGAAGTTCGGCGGGCTGCTGCACCAGGCGGAGGATGAGATCGCCGCGGTGGGCGTGGCGATCGGCGCGTCGTACGCCGGCAAGGTGGCGCTGACCATCACGTCCGGCCCGGGCCTGGCCCTGAAGACGGAGTTCCTGGGGCTGGCGGTCATGACAGAAACGCCGCTGGTGGTGGTCGACGTGCAGCGGGGCGGTCCGGCCACGGGTCTGCCGACCAAGGTCGAGCAGAGCGACCTGCTGGCCGCGCTCTATGGCCAGCCGGGCGATGCGCCGCACGTGGTCCTGGCCCCGGCCACCATCGAGGAGTGTTTCCACTCCATGGTGACGGCCCGCCGGATCGCGGAGGCGTTCCGCATGCTGGTGATCGTCCTGACGGACGCCAACCTGGCGACCGGCGTGCAGCCGTTCCCCCGGCCCGATCCGCAGCTCAGCTGGATGGCCCCGCCCATCGACCAGGCGGCGGTGCCCGAGGGGTTGCGGCCGTACGACTGGGACACCCGGACCGGGCTCAGCCGTCGCTTCATCCCCGGCCAGCCGGGCGGCATGCACACGGTGACGGGGCTCCAGCACGACGAGAACAGCCGCGTCGCATACTCGGCGGACGTGGTCCAGCGCAGCTCCACCATGCGGAGCCGGAAGCTGGCGGTGCTCCAGCAGGCGTTGACGCCGCCCGAGGTCTACGGCGACGAGTCCGGCGACCTGCTGGTCGTGGGTTGGGGGAGCACCAAGGGCGCCATCGAGGAGGCCGTGGATCGGGCGCGGGACGAAGGGCTGTCGGTGTCGTCGCTCCACCTGCGCTTCCTGTCCCCCATGGAGCCGGGGCTCAAGGAGATCTTCAGCCGGTTCGAGCGGGTCATGACCGTAGAGATCAACTACAGCGATGACCTGGGCGACCCGTATATCACGGAGGAAAACCGTCGCTATGGCCAGCTGGCCTGGCTGCTTCGGGCCCACACCCTGGTGGACGTGGACTGTTGGACGCGGGTCCTGGGCGAGCCGCTGCGGCCCGGGGTGATCAACGAGGCGATCGTGGGCCGGCTGGTCCGCGACGGGAAGATCGGCCACAAGAGCCAGCGCCGAGGTCGGAAGCCGGCGAAGGGAGGTGCGGCATGATCGCGACCTGCTCGGTGCTCCAGTGCGGGATCGGCCAGGACCAGCTCTACGGGGTGGAGGACTACGAGGGCGCCATGCCCCGCTGGTGTCCTGGTTGTGGCGACACGGTCGTCCTCACCGCCACGCAAAGGCTCCTGGCGGAAGAGCAGCTCAAGCCCGAGCGGACGCTGTTCGTGTCCGGGATCGGCTGCTCGAGCCGCTTCCCGCACTACATGCGGACCTATGGGTTCCACGGCCTGCACGGCCGGGCGATCCCCGTGGCGACGGGCGCCAAGCTGCACCGTCCCGACCTGGACGTGTTCGTGGTGATGGGCGATGGCGACTGCACCTCCATCGGCGCGGCCCACTGGATCCACGCGATCCGCTACAACATGAACATGGTCGTGCTGATGCTGGACAACGCGATCTACGGGCTGACGAAGATGCAGACGTCGCCCACCACGCCCCAGGGCTACAAGAGCAACACGCAGCCATACGGCAGCTATCTGCCCGCGCTGAACCCCTTGCAGGCGACGCTGGGCGTGACGAACGCGTCGTTCGTGGCCCAGACGGCCGAGTGGGTACCGCAGCACCTCTACGCGACGCTCCAGGCCGCGTACCGGCACAAGGGCTTCTCCTTCGTGCGGATCCTCCAGCGCTGCCCCCAGTACACGACGCCCGTCTTCCAGGACGCGGTACGGCGGCCGGACGCGATCCAGCTGCTGGTCCACGATGATGGCGTGTCGGTGCCGGAGATCCACGGGATCTACAAGAACCATCGCCGGCACGATCCGCGAGACCTGGAGATGGCTCGCCGGATCGCCGACGAGGAAGACGGCCGGGTCCCGCTGGGGCTGCTGTTCCGCGATGAGTCGCGGCCCCGCTACGAGGAGACCCGTCGACTGCCGAAGTATTCCGCCGAGGAGAAGGTGACGCGCCTGAACGAGGAGCTTGAGAACTATGCCGTTTGACGAGCTGAAGCGGCGCGCCCTCGCGGCGCTCGAAAAGCGCCGGCAGGCGTACCACTCCGCGGTGGCCACGGCTATGGACGAGGTCCGGACGCTGCTGGAGGCGCAGCGGGCGCCGCGTAACGGGAAGGGTGAGCGGACCGCATCGGAGCTGGGCCTATTCGCCAGCGGCCGGATCGACCCGGCTCGTTTCGAGGCCCTGTTCGCGGACCAGGGCGCCCTGGACGCGGATACGCTGGACACGATCGAGACGGCGCTGGAGACCCTGGCGGGCGTCCTGGCCGAAGGCGAGGACCTCTACACGGTCAAGGTCCCCGCGGGCGGCGACCTCCGGGACGCCGTGAACGCGGCGCTGGCCCAGGCGGGAAAGGCGTTCGGCGCCGGTCGCGCCGTGGAGAATGCCCGTACCGGCGTGCGGCCCGCCGACTACCGAAGCGGATTCGAGCCTCGCCGCTGGAACCGGGCCGAGCGCGGGATCGCGCCACCCCTGGTCGTCGAGCTGGAAGGCGCCGATCTGCGCCCGGCCGGCCTCGCCGACTTCCTCGAGGACCGGCAGGCCATCGTGCTGCTCGTCCGGAAGCCCGCACCCCCCGCCGCGCTGGCCCGGCTGATCGTGCCCGGCACGCTGGTGGTCCAGGCCGCGGAGGCTGACGCGCTGGACATGCTGGCCGATTGGGATGGCCCCGCGATCGTGGCGGTGACGCCCGAGTCGGAGGCAGCGTTCGCCTATCGGCCCGAGCACGACGGGCCTGGCACGCTGACGATCGGCGCGTTGCCCACCATCGGTGTCAAGCCGGTGGGCACGCTGGGTGTCGCCGGACAGGACGCCGAGAGCATCAGAGAGCAGGCGGTAGGCATGTTGATA
>CAYXJH010000274.1:0-4819 GCA_964465415.1 uncultured Gemmatimonadaceae bacterium | reverse complement strand
CATCGAGAAGGACGCCGCGCTCGAGCGTCGGTTCCAGCCCGTGTTCGTAGGCGAGCCGAGCGTGGAGGACACGATCGCGATCCTGCGTGGGCTGAAGGAGCGCTACGAGGTGCACCACGGCGTCCGCATCACCGACGCGGCACTCATCGCCGCGGCCCGGCTCTCCGATCGGTACATCGGCGGACGGTTCCTGCCGGACAAGGCGATCGACCTGATCGACGAGGCGGCGAGCCGGCTGCGCATCGAGATCGACAGCCTGCCGCAGGAGATCGACGAGGTCGAGCGGCGGATCGTCCAGCTCGAGATCGAGAAGCAGGCCATGAGTCGGGAGGAAGATCTCGAGTCGATCCGGCGGCGAGACGCGCTGGAATCGGAGCTGGCCGAGCTGCGCGAGCGGGCCAGCGGGATGAAGGCGAAGTGGCAGGGAGAGAAAGAGCAGATTACGCGGCGCAGCGAGCTGAAGCAGCGCATCGACGATCTGCGTGTCGAGGCGGAACGGGTGACGCGGACAGGAGATCTCAGCCGGGCCGCGCAGATCCAGTACGGCGAAGTGCCGGAGCTAGAGCGTGAGCTCGAGGCGGCCGAGGCGGGACTTGCCGAGCTGCAGAAGGAGAACCGGTTCCTCAAGGAGGAAGTGGACGCGGAGGACGTGGCTGATGTGGTGTCGCGCTGGACGGGTATCCCGGTGAGCCGAATGCTCGAAACGGAGCGGGAGCGACTGCTGCGACTCGAGACCCTTCTGGGGGCGCGCGTGGTGGGGCAGGAGCCGGCGCTTGAGGCGGTCAGTGCGGCGGTCCGCCGCAGCCGTGCCGGGCTCCAGGACCCGGATCGCCCGATCGGAAGCTTCATCTTCCTCGGCCCGACGGGCGTGGGAAAGACGGAGACGGCGCGAGCGCTGGCCGAGTTCCTGTTCGACGACGAGGACGCCATGGTCCGGATCGACATGAGCGAGTACATGGAGAAGCACGCAGTCTCTCGACTGATCGGCGCTCCGCCCGGATACGTGGGTTATGAGGAGGGTGGCCAGCTCACCGAGCAGGTCCGCCGCCGCCCGTACAGCGTCGTGCTGTTCGACGAGATCGAGAAGGCACACCCGGAGGTGTTCAACGTCTTCCTTCAGATCCTGGACGACGGCCGGCTCACCGACTCGCAGGGTAGGACCGTTGATTTCCGCAACGTAGTCGTCATCATGACGTCCAACATCGGCAGCCCGTACATCCTGGAGCATTCCGGCGGGGATTGGAGCAGGACCGAAGAGCACGTCATGGCGGAGCTCCGACGCACGTTCCGCCCGGAGTTCCTGAACCGCGTGGACGACGTCGTGGTCTTCCGGCCGCTGGGACGAGCAGAGCTCGCCCGGATTGTCGACCTGCAGATCCGCCGAGTGGAGCGGCTGCTGGCGGAGCGCCGCGTCACACTCGAGCTGTCCGACGCCGCCAGGGATCTGGTCGCCCGGGAGGGCTATGACCCGGCGTTCGGGGCCCGGCCTCTCAAACGCTCGATCCAGCGACTCATCCAGAATCCCCTCGCGCTACGCGTGCTCGAGGGGGACGTGCCGGATGGCGCGGTCGTGCGAGCGGACGTGGCCTCGAGCGGAGACGGCATCGAGTTCGCGGTCGTGTCGAGCGAACGTTCCGAGCCTGCGGAAGTGGCATGATGACGGCATGACGTCCGCTTGACACGGGTTTCGGGTGCCGCGACGTTCCAGCGAACCCGAAAGTCGAAGGATGCGATGAAGCGAACATTGGCCGTTCTGGCTTCGGTGGTCATCGTAGCGGCGTGCAGCGGCCACGAGCCGATCCCCGCCATGGAATCGCCCGGCCCCGCGCTGGTCGTGGAGCGCTTCCTACAGGCCGCCAACGTCAACGACCTGTACACGATGACGCAGCTCTTCGGCACCGAGCGGCGAACCATCGACCAGATCGAGCCGCGTGAGCGGGCCGAACGTCGCATGCAAGTCCTGGCCTCGCTGCTGCGCCACCAGGACTACACCATCCAGGGCCAGCGGGCGGTGCCCGGGCGGCTGAACGACGCGACGGAGCTGCTCATCGAACTCCGGACCCCCGAGCGCACCGTGGTCGTGCCGCATCTGGTCGTCCGCCGCCGCGACGGAAGCTGGATCATCGAGCGGATCGACATCGAGCCCCTTACCACACGCGGGTAACGGGGCTCCCCCAGCGAGCCGCAACCCGGTCAGGTGGCCGCCGCTACCCGGCGGGTACGACGTCGGGAACCCTGGCGCAGCGTTACGGCTTAGTGGGTGGGTGCGCCTGACAACCAAATGCGCACATAGACCCGGCCAGCTACTTGCGTCGGGAATGGTGGAAGAAACGCAACCAGCGACGGCGTGCGGAACCGACAGGGCGCTGGACAACGGAGGATTGATGATGGTAGATGGCGGCGGTAGCCCGATGGCTGTGGACGACACGAACTTCGACACCGAGATCGAGGGCAGTGAGGGACTGGCCATGGTGGACTTCTGGGCGGCGTGGTGCGGCCCGTGTCGGATGGTCGCGCCGGTGGTTGAACAGCTGGCCAGCGAGTACGCCGGCCAGATCAAGGTGGGGAAGCTCGATGTGGACGCCGCGCAGCAGACCGCCATGCGTTACAACATCCGGTCGATCCCGAGCATTCTGTTCTTCAAGGACGGGCAGCACGTGGACACGGTGGTAGGCGCTGTTCCCAAGCCAATGCTGGAACGAAAGATCCAGGAGCACCTCGGTTAGCCGCCCGCAGGTCCGGGATCCGGACCGCGGTGGATAGATGGACGGGGCAGGGGCGAAGGCTTCTGTCCCGTCGTCGTTTTCGTCGACGGCCACCCCGGTTCCGTAAACATATGGGGCACTTCTATATTGTGAGCACACCGATCGGCAACCTCGCCGACATCACATATCGGGCTGTCGAGGTGCTCAGGTCGGTGGATCGGATCCTCGCGGAAGACACGCGACGCACGGGTATCCTGTGCCGACAGTACGGGGTCGAGACCCGCCTGGTCTCGGCCCACGAGCACAACGAGACCGCTCGGTCCGAGGCGGTTGTGCGCTGGCTGGATGCCGGGGAGGACGTGGCGCTGGTCACGGATGCGGGGACGCCACTGGTCTCGGATCCGGGCTCGAAGTTGGTGTCGGCGGTGCTGGAGAGCGGCCACCGTCCGGTACCTATCCCTGGCGCGTCCGCGGTTCTGACGGCGCTGGTCGCGTCCGGGCTGGCCGTGGAGCCGTTCACGTTCTTCGGGTTCCTGGCGCGCTCGGGCCGGCAGCGAAGGGAGCGGTTGGATGAACTGGCGGCTTGGCCGCACACGGCCGTGCTGTACGAGAGCCCGGCCCGGTTGAGCGGTCTGTTGGACGCGTTGGCGGAGCGGTCGAGCCCGGGACGCCGCGTGGTGGTGGCCCGGGAGTTGACGAAGGTGCATGAGGAACTGGTCCGGGGCACGGTTTCGGAGGTGGCACGGACGTACCGAGACACACGGGTCCGTGGCGAGGTGGTGGTCGTGGTCGAAGGCGCCGAGCCCGTGTCCGCCGAGGTCGACCAGGCGGCGGCGGCCGCGCTGGCCTCGGCGCTGCTGGCGGAAGGCGGGCGGCCCAGCGTCGTCGCCCGGGAAGTTGCACGGCGGCTCGGCATCCCGCGCAACGCGGCGTACGAGATCGTCCAGGGCTTGACATGGGAATCATTCTGAATGTGAAGTCGACCCTCGGAATCCTGATACCGCTGGTGGTCTTTCCCGCCGGGACATCGGGCGAGGAAGCCCCGGTGCGTAGCGACCTGACCATTGCCCAGCTCCGGTACGATGGCGGCGGCGACTGGTACGCCAACCCTTCCGGTCTGCCGAATCTCCTGTCCTTCATCGCGGAGCGGACAGGCCTGCCCGTGAGCGGGGCAGCTGCGCCGGTGTCGCTGATGGATCCCTCGCTGCGCAGCTACCCGCTCCTGTACCTGACGGGTCACGGCAACATCCGGTTCTCCGACGCGGAGATCGGGGCGCTCCGCCGATACCTGGATGGCGGTGGGTTCCTGCACGCGGATGACAACTACGGCCTGGACGAGAGCTTCCGTCGCGAGATCCATCGGGTCTATCCGGAGTCGGAGCTGGTCGTGATTCCCCACGACCATCCGGTCTACCACGTGTTGTACTCCTTCCCGGATGGCCTGCCGAAGATCCACGAGCACGACGGGGAGCCGGCCCAGGGCCTGGGCATCTTCCGCGGTGGCCGGCTGGTGGTCTTCTACAGCTACGAGTCGGATCTGGGCAACGGGTGGGAGGACGAGGACGTGCACGGCGTTCCACCGGCGGTCCGGGAGCAGGCGCTGCGAATGGGAGCGAACCTGTTCCTGTACGCACTCAGCCAGGCGGTGCCATGACGGGATCGGGCGCCGGGCCCTGGCACGTCCTGAAGCAGACCGCGAGGCGCGTCCGCACCGAGGCCTCCATCTCCGTGGCGCTGACGGTGATCACCGTCGCGCCGGCGGTCCTGCTGCTGGGCTGGGTCATCGGCGATGGCTGGGGCGTGCGGACGGTGGCGCCGCTGGCGCTGGTGGTCGTCGCGCTCGTGCTCGCGATAATCCTGCTGGCCGTGCTGATCCGCCGCTGGGTCGTGCCGCTCACCGATGCCGCGATCATCGCGGCGGCCGAGCGTGCACGGGGCCTACCCGAGGGCAGCCTGCGGGGCGTCGTCGATCTCAGCCACGGGTTGCCGCCCGGGGTATCGGGCGCGCTGTTCCGCAAGAGCGAGCGGGAGCTCGCTCGCGGGCTGGAGGGGACTGCTGCGCGCGACCTTGCGGGCGACGTGGGCAAGCGTGTCCGCGCTCGCCGGCAGGGCTT
>CAYXJH010000273.1:0-4872 GCA_964465415.1 uncultured Gemmatimonadaceae bacterium | reverse complement strand
GTCGAAGTCGAAGTCGATGTCGAAGTCGAAGTCGATGTCGTCAGAACTCCTCCCGCTCGTGCTCGTCTCTCGGCCCGCTCCGACGCACTCGGAAGATGTGGGCCGGGAAGGCGTGGGGGTTCAGCTCGACGTAGTTCGACCAGCCGCGCCACACGTACCGGGCGTTGCTCAGGAGGTCGTGCACCTCGAAGCTGTCGGCCGGATCGATGTCCCACTGGTCCAGGGGCAGGTGGATCATGGAGTGCTGGGTGCGCTTCGGATCCAGGTTCACCAGGACCAGGATGAGGTTACCGTCGTCGCCTGGCCGCTCTTCAAGGTGGCGGTACGTGTATGGCTTTCCATCGGCATGGCTCCACTTGCTGTACGCGATGATCGCGTCGTTGTCCGCACCATGGAACCGGAGCGACCGGTCATGCTGGAGCGCCGGGTTCTCGCGCCGGATCGTGTTGATCCGGGCGAGGTATTCCCGGATGTTGTCCCCGTCCAGGTCCCAGTCGCGCAGCTGGTACTTCTCGCTGTCCAGGTACTCCTCCTTCCCCGCCTCGCGAGGCCGGCTGTCCATCAGCTCGAAGGCCGGGCCGTAGATGCCGTAGCTCGCTGTCAGCGTCGCCGCCAGGACGAGCCGCTGCAGGTACATGGGCTTCTCGCCCGATTGCAGCTGGTCGGTAAGGATGTCCGGTGTGTTCGGCCACGCGTTGGGTCGGAAGAAGTCCACCACGGGCGGGTTCGCAAGCTCGTTGAAGTACTGCTCGATCTCCCACCGGGCACGGCGCCACGCGAAGTACGTGTAGCTCTGCGTGTAGCCCAGCTTCGCCAGGCGATACATCACCTTCGGCCGCGTGAACGCCTCGGACAGGAAGATCAGGTCAGGGTGATCCGCCTTCAGCCGGTCGATGCACCACTCCCAGAATCGAAGGGACTTGGTGTGCGGATTGTCGACCCGGAAGACCTTGATGCCCGCCTTCTCGACCCAGTGCCGAAACACGCTCTCCAGCTCCAGCCACAGCCCTTCCCAGTCCTCGCTCTCAAAATCGATCGGGTAGATGTCCTCGTACTTCTTGGGCGGGTTCTCCGCATACGCGATCGTTCCGTCCGGCCGATGCTTGAACCATTCAGGATGCTCCTTCACCCACGGATGGTCCGGCGATGCCTGGAAGGCCACGTCCAGCGCCATTGAGATGCCGTACTCGTCCCGGGCCGTCCGGACCAGCCGCTTCAGGTCCGCCATGCTGCCAAGCTCCGGGTGGATCGCCTTGTGACCACCCTCCGCGCCCCCGATCGCCCACGGCGATCCCACATCGTCCTTCGCCGCAGTGCGGGCGTTGTTCTTCCCCTTCCGATGCGTCGTGCCGATCGGGTGGATCGGCGGCAGGTAGAGCACGTCGAAGCCCAGCTCCGCGACGTACGGTAGATGGGCCTCTACATCCCGGAACGTCCCGTGACGGCCCGGCTCGCCCAGCGACCGCGGGAAAAGCTCGTACCACGCGCTGAAACGCGCGCGCTCGGGATCCACCACCAGCCGCAGCACCTTCCGATACCGCGTCGACGATGAGCGATCGGCGTGCGTCCACATCAGCGCCCCGATTTCGTCCGAGAACGCACGCTCCGCTCGTCGCTCGGCGGGCTGGGATTCATCTCCCAGGTGCTCCGCCGCCGACGCCAGCACCGCGGCATCATCCGCCCGCTTCGCAGAGCCGCCTCCGCCACCCACGCGGGACGCCGCCTGATCCAGAAGCTGCGCACCCATGGCCAGGTGTGCCTCCACGTCCACGCCCGCTTCCAGCCACTTCCGCATCCCCTTCTCCCAGCTCGACCACTCGTCGACCCACGCCTCCACCGTGTACTCGTACCGGCCCACATCCAGCGCCGTGAAACGGCCGCGCCACCGGTCGTTGTACGCCAGCGTCATCCGTGACTCCGCCCACTGACGACGCCCCTCACGTCGCCACAACAGCACCACCGCGATCGAGTCGTGCCCGTCCGCGAACGCATCGCACTCGATGCGAACCTCACCCGGCGTCGCCTTCGCCGGGAACCGGCCCCCATCCACCTCCGGCTCCAACGCCTCGATGATCACACGCTGGTCCGCACCCCTCGGAAACCCCGCCTTCTTACGAGCCATCACGCTCCCCGTTCGACTGATGTCACGCAATCCTTGTCGCAGACGTCACCCTACGAACGTCGGGAGGGGCGTGCAAGTTTGGTGCAGCCGGGGGCTATGTCCGGCTCAGCCGAAGCTTTCCGCGGCGTTGGACACGCGGTACGCGACCCAGAACGTGTAGATGCCGAGGGCCGTTCCGAAGGGGAAGTTCGGCAGGTTGACGACACCGAGGATGACGGCGAGGACGAGGACCCACCCGCCCCAGTCCTGGAGGAGGCCGACACCGACGATGATGTTGGGAAGGGATACGACGAGGAGGTAGATACCGGCGATGCCGCCGATCAGCGACATGACGGCGAAGGCGCCCGCATCACCGGAGAGGATGCCGAAGCCCGTGAGCAGGCCGAACGCGGCGAGAGCGCCGAGAAGTCCGAGCACGCCGAGGGCGATATAGAGCCAGGCCAGGATCTGGATGTGTTTGCGCATGGGTCGACTCCCGATCATGGGTTCATGCCGCGCTCTTCGATCATGCTACGAAGGTCGCGGGTCGAATCTTCACCGTCAGGCTGCGCCGGTCGATCACGGCGTGTTCACCCGTCGAACGATCTCAGGGAGGACATCTCCCGCCGCTCCGACGAGGCGGACATCGACATCATCGCTGAGCAGGGTGATAGCCGGATTGACCTCGACGAGCAGGGCGCCGGCGACGCGGGCCTCCAGGGCGAATCCCTGGATGTAGCCGAAGGTGGCCTCGGTACCGATGACAAGGGCCACGTCGACGCCGGAGTGGATGAACCGCTGGATTTGCCCGAGCGGTTCCGGCGGGAGCATCTCGCCGAACCAGACGACGGCGGGCCGCAACAGGCCGCGGCAATGGCCGCAGATCGGAGGCAGTTCGGGGAACGGGTGGGTCGATTCGCGCCGTTCCTGACCGCACCCGACGCAGCGTACCGTCCAGATGGATCCGTGGATGTGGCTCACAGTCCCGCTGCCGGCCCGCTCGTGGAGGTCGTCGACGTTCTGGGTGGCTACGAGAATGTCCCGGCCTCCGCGTTCCATGTCCGCAAGGCCATGGTGGCCGGGATTGGGCTCGGCGGCGGCGATGAGTCCGCGTCGATACTGATACCACTCCCAGACGTACGCGGGGTCGCGATCGAATGCCGCCTGGGTGGCCAGGCGAGTCGGGTCCTCCTGTCGCCACCACCCCTCCCGTCCGCGGAACGTCGGGATCCCCGACTCCGCGGAGATGCCGGCACCCGTAAGCGCCAGGACGCGGCGAGCGGTGCGTAGCCGGTTGGCAACGGACTCAATGTCGGTCATCGCCGGCTCCCGGCTCGGGTCTCGGGTGAAGAGAGTAGGGCTTTGCCGACGCCGGGGCCAGGCGAGGCCCGGCCAAGCGGGTCACGCCGGTCCGGTCGAACGACCCCTGCAACAACCAGGTTCGAGATGCCGCTTGTGCACGCGGCGACCCGGGGCCAGTATCCATCTGCCCCTGATCGACGAGACGACCCGCGCTACTCGACGCCCATGACGACCCTGCTACAGGGGCCGACCCATGGCGGTAGCTACATGCCGCACGGCATGTGTTACCTGTGGGAGCCCGATCTCCTCTGGCTACACGTCATCTCCGATGTCGCCACTGGCCTGGCGTACTACGCGATCCCGCCCACGCTGCTGGTGCTGGTCCTGCGCGCGCGGCGGCAGGTACCGGAAGGGGCGGAGTATGCCGCCCGTGGACTGCCCCACGAGTGGATGTTCCTCGCGTTCGGGCTCTTCATCGTAGCCTGCGGCAGCACCCACTTCATGGCCGCCTGGAACGTCTGGAACGCGGACTACTGGGTGGCGGGCGGTGTGAAGGCGGTGACGGCCGTGGCGTCGATCGCCACCGCCATCGCTTTGCCGCCGCTGGTCCCCCGGGCGCTGCGGCTGGTGAAACAGGCCAGGGAGTCGGAGATGCGGCGCGTCCGGCTGGAGGAGGTGAACCGCGAGCTGGCGGAGCTGAACGACCGGTTGCGCGAGGCCAACGAACAGAAGACCCGGCTCTTCGCGAACGTCAGCCACGAGCTGAGAACACCCCTGTCCCTGATCCGCGGTCCGGTGGAGCGGCTGTCGGAGACTGTGGGGCCGGGTCCGGTCCGCGACGAGCTGGACGTGGTGCGCCGCAACGCACTCCTTCTCCACAGGCGTGTGGACGACCTCCTCGACCTGGCCCGGTACGACGCGGGCGAGATGACGCTGGAGCCGCTGGCCACGGACGCGGCCAGGATCGCGCGGGTCTGCGCCGACCGGTTCGACAGCATCGCCCGCCGCCTGGGGATCAACTACGAGCGGGTCCTGCCCGACGCGCTGCCCACGGAGCTGGACCCGCGAAAGTTCGAGCGCATCCTCGACAACCTGCTGTCGAACGCGTTCAAATTCGCGCCCGAGGGCGGAACGGTCCGCATGACGCTGAAGCAGGACGGAGATGATGTCCGCGTCGTGGTCGAGGATGACGGGCCGGGGATTCCGGAAAACCAGAGGACGGCGGTGTTCGAGCCGTTCCGTCAGGTCGAGGCCCCCTCGCGCCGATTCGAGAGCGGCTCCGGCCTCGGCCTCGCCATCGTTCGGGACTTCACGGAGCTGCACCACGGGGCCGCCCGGGTGGATGCGTCGGAGCTGGGGGGCGCCCGGTTCTCGGTCGTGATCCCCCATCGGCCGGCCCGGGGTCCGCTCACGGAATGGGAATCCTCCGCACCGTTGGGCGCTGAGGCCGAGGCACGAGCATACGCGGC
>CAYXJH010000272.1:0-4886 GCA_964465415.1 uncultured Gemmatimonadaceae bacterium | reverse complement strand
CAACGTCCCGGAGGTGACGGGCGCCGCCGGTCCGCGGCTGCTGGGAAGCCTGACGCCCGGCCGCGGGAGGACCGGCGCGGCACGATCGGCCCCGGCCCCGTGATCCCCGAGCCGTCAACGCTCAACGTTGCCGCGACCTCTTACTCGTTCCCGTTCTCGTCGTCCGCGTCGTCGTCCCTGCTGGACCCGTAGTGATAGAACAGGCCGAGCCCTACGCCGAATGCCAGCCGGGCGATCGGTCCGGCACGCTCGTCCATCGGGGTGGCCATTGCCTGGAGGGGGAACCTCAAGCCCGGTGCTTCGGCGGCCAGGCCGACGACACCTCCTCTCGGCGCGGCCGCCACGTCCAGGCATCCGAACGCCAGGCCTCGCAGCAGCGGGGGTCCGGGCAGGCGGGGGTAGAGCAGGGACGCGTAGCCCGCGGCAATGGCCACGCCCGCGCCGAATCGCCGGAACAGGGCCTCCGGATCGTCCGCCAGGGCAGGATGGGATCGGCCACGCTCGGGATCGAGGGTGCGCTCCGCGAGGTCGGCGAGGAAGGTGGCGGCTACGCCGGCGATGACGACCCGGGTCCAGCTCACGGGGCGCGGCTGGAATACCCGGGCTGCCAGCCATGCCGCGCCCGCCCCGGCGACCAGGTGGCCAGCATGGCCGATGGCCTCGGCGGGATCTCCGTCGCCTGCATCCGGGGACCCGGGATCCACCGCTGGCCCGTGCGGGTCTGGCACGAAGGCTTCGGCACCGCCCTTGCCAGTCAGCGGCAAGCCGAGACTGCCGGCCATGGTGCCGAGTTGATAGAAAAGGTCGCGCAACACGCTGCCTCCTGGAATCGAAAGGGCCCGGGATGGGGATTGTGGCGTGCCGGGGCCGCCCGTGCAACCGTCAGGCCTGAAGGAGCCGGAGCATGAGCTTGCTGGATTTTGCCATCGTCGGCCTGTACATGCTCCTGACACTGGGGCTCGGGATCTACCTGGCGCGTCGCGCCTCCGGCAGCATGGTCGACTTCTTCGTCGGTGGTCGCTCGTTGCCGTGGTGGCTGGCGGGGACGTCCATGGCAGCGACCACCTTTTCCATCGACACCCCTCTCTACGTGGCTGGCGTCGTAGGGACACGTGGGATCGCGGGGAACTGGGAATGGTGGGCGTACGCGGTCGCACATGTCATCCTGATCTATGTCTTCGCCCGACTCTGGCGGCGGGCGGAGATCGTTACCGACAACGAGCTGACGGAGCTGCGTTACGCGGGCCGGCCGGCGGCCACGCTCCGGGCCGTGAAGGGTTTCCTGTTCGCCGTCGTGATCGGCTCGATCGGGATCGGCTACGCCATGCTCGCCATGGTGAAGGTGGTGGATGCCCTGGAGATCTTCCCATCGCTGGGGCTGGACGTGGGCGACCAGGCCAAGCTGTGGAGCGTCGTGGCGGTCAGCGCGTTCGTGCTGCTTTATGCGGGCATTTCCGGCCTCTGGGGTGTCGTCGCGACCGACTTCTTCCAGTTCTTCCTGGGCGTGATCGGGGCCCTCGTGGTGGCCGTCGTGGCGGTCACCCACGTGGGGGGACTGGGCCCCATGGTGGAGGGCGCCCAGCGGACGACCGAGTTCGATGTGCTCTCGTTCACACCCCTGGAGTTCGGTGGGCCGACCCTGGTGGCCTGGTCCGAGATGGCGGGGATCACGGCCCTGACGTTCTTCAGCTACGTCACCATCCTCTGGTGGGCGTTCCGGCGCAGCGATGGAGGTGGCGAGTTCATCCAGCGGCTGAGCTCGGTGCGGAACGAGCACGACGCGGCGAAAGCGGCGTGGTTCTTCAACATCATGCACTACGTGGTCCGGACCTGGCCGTGGGTCGTGGTGGCGGTCGTGGCGCTGGTGATCTATCCGACGCTCTCACCGTCGGAGTGCGAGGCGCTGGGTGAGGTGGCGCGCAGCGACCCCGGGTGTGACCGCGAGCTGGGCTACCCTCGTCTGATGCTCGACTTCCTGCCGGCGGGCGTGCTGGGGGTCGTGGTCGCATCACTCGTCGCGGCGTTCATGTCGACGGTCTCCACGCTCATCAACTGGAGCGCCAGCTACCTTACCAACGACATCTACGCCCGCTTCATGCGGCCGCAGGCGACGCAGAAGGAGCTGGTCATGGCGGCGCGGGTGGCGAGCGTGATCGTGACGATCATCGGCGGGACTGCCGCGTTCTTTGCCGAGTCCGTAGCCGAGGTCTACCGCCTGATCCTGGCCGTGGGCACCGGGCCCGGACTGGTCCTGATCCTCCGCTGGTTCTGGTGGCGGATCAACGCCTGGGCCGAGCTCTCCGCCATGGTCGCCGGCTTCGTGGTCGGGTTCCTGACGTCGGTCCCGAATCCGATCCTCAACCTGCAGATCGCCGATTTCGGCCTGCGCCTATTCGTGACCGCCGGAATCACGCTCGTGGTCTGGGTCCCGGTCATGCTGTTGACCCGGCCCGAGGGCGACGAGATCCTGGACCAGTTCTACGCACGCGTCCGCCCGGGCGGGCCCGGCTGGAAACGGCAGCGAGAGCGGACGGGGCTCCAGCCCGCCCAGGACCTGGGCAAGGATGTCCAGCGCATCGTCGCGGGCTTGATG
This sequence comes from uncultured Gemmatimonadaceae bacterium, assembly GCA_964465415.1. Taxonomy (GTDB): domain Bacteria; phylum Gemmatimonadota; class Gemmatimonadetes; order Longimicrobiales; family RSA9; genus SLCC01. The sequence goes on along the minus strand of CAYXJH010000272.1, from coordinate 2,293 downwards.
CTCCTTTTCGGCCTCATGTTCGCCGTGGGCGGGCTCGTGTTGTTGCGGCCGGGCGTGGCGGTCGTCAACATCGCCGTCGCCGTGCTCGGGTACCTCTGGCTGCACTGGTTGGGGCCGCCGGAAATCGCGCCGCGCATGCCCGAGCCGAAGACACATCCGACCTGAGGTGCAGTATGGTCCCTAGGCGAACGTTCGTCCTGGCGCTTGTCGCCCTGCTTCCGGGCGCAGCCGCGTGCGCGCCGCGGGAGGTTCCGCCCGTCCCTCCGCCGGCGAGGCCCGTCGAGGATCCGACTGCGGAGCCACCCGCCCCGCTGTTGCCGCCGATCCCGCGCGTGCGCGGCGCGCTGGAGCTACGGGTCAGCTATCCCAGGGAAGACGCGCCGATCACGACGCGCGGCGACAACTTCATCTTCGGCTCGACCGGGAGTGGCGATGCGCGGGTCTGGATCGACGGGCAGGAGGTGGAGGTCCAGCCGAACGGCGGGTTCCTGGCCTTCCTCCCCGTCCCGCCTGACGGGGTCTACCGGCTTCGCGCGACGCTCGGAGAGGAGACACAGGAGCTGGAGCGGTCCGTGCGGCCACCCCCCCCGCCGCCGCAACCCGCGGACACGCCCGTGATCGTGCCCACCTCCGTCTACCCGGCGGGTGGCTGGGTCGCGCTTCCGGATGAGCGGATCGAGGTGGGGTTCCGGGGGTCGGCCCGCGGAACGGCGTGGCTGGTGCTCCCGGATGGCGAGCGGATCCCCCTGCTCCCCGACCGGGGCCCGGAAGGGCGGGGCACCACAGATTTCGAAGTCGCTCCGCGTGCGGGGGCCGGTATCGCGCACGACACCCCGCCCGACCTCGTCTGGTACCGCGGTTACTTCCTGGCGCGACGGCTGGTGGCCTCCGACACGGCGGTCGCATGGCCGGCGCTCACCGGTGAGCCGAGGGATGTGGCAACGGACGCCACACTCGCTGAGGGCACCGACGACGCTCGGGTCGAGCTGTACGTGAACGGCCAAACCGTGACGCGCTCGCTGGGGCTGAATCTGCTCCTGGCGCCGCCGGACCGGCCGCGCGTAGGCATCGCCTGGGACCCGGATCCGCCGGAGCAGAACGGGAACGAGCGCCACATCGGGCGACCGGGACCCGGGTCCGGGCCCTTCCATTACGTATGGCGTAACGGCACGGAGCTGGAGCTGACCGGCGAACGGGACGGCAACCTCCGGGTCAGGCTGACGGACGACCTGACCGCGTGGTCCCCGGCGAACAAGATCACCATGACTGCGCCGGGTACCCCCCCTCCGACCTCCAGGGTCGCCGCCGTGCGCATGGACCCGCAACCCGGGTGGATCGATGTGCGAGTCGCGTTGACCAGGCGGCTGCCGTACGCCGTCGAGGAGGGCGACCGCTCGCTCTCCCTCCTCGTCTTCGGCGCCATCAGCCGGGCGAGCTTCATGCAGCACGGCCGCGTCGACCCGTACATTGAGCGCGGTGAATGGAGCCAGCCCGCCGACCGCGTGTTCCGGCTGGACGTGCACCTGGCCGGCTTGCCCTGGGGGTACGAGACGTTCTGGTCGGAGGGCGGCGACTTGATCCTGCGGATCCGGCGGCCGCCCGTGATCGACCCCGACGCTCCGCTCCGCGGCATCACCATCGCCGTGGACCCTGGGCATGGCGGCGCCGACCGCTTCACGATGGGGCCCACGGGCGTCACCGAGGCGGACGCGAATCTCTGGATCGCGCTACCGCTCGCGGACCTGCTGGAACGCCAGGGTGCCCGGGTCGTCATGACCCGTACCACCGACGAGACCGTTTCGCTGGTCCAGCGGACGAATCTCGCCGAGCACGAAGACGTGGACCTCTTTGTCAGCGTTCACAACAACGCGTTCCCCGACGGCGTCAATCCCTGGGAGAACAACGGGACCAGCGTGTACTACACGCACCCGCGGGCTGCCGGGCTGGCCTGGGCCCTCCAGGAAGAGCTGCTGGCCGAGCTCGGGCTCCGTGACATCGGCGTGGGGCGCGCCGACCTCCACGTGACGCGGTTCACCTGGGCCCCGTCGATCCTGACCGAGACCATGTTCATGATGGTCCCCGAGCAGGAAGCCGCGCTTGCCGACCGCGGCGTGCAGCAACGCATCGCCGAGGCCCACGCCCGCGGCATCGCCCGATGGCTCCGCGACGCCGCGCCCCGGCCGTAACGGACGAGAACCATGGCGTGGCCTAGGGAGAGGACCAAGCGTCGATCGCCAACGAAGTCGAAGTCGAAGTCGAAGTCGAAGTCGAAGTCGAAGTCGAAGTCGAAGTC
>CAYXJH010000271.1:0-4889 GCA_964465415.1 uncultured Gemmatimonadaceae bacterium | reverse complement strand
CACCACGTTCTTCGCCCGCGCCTTGCGGTACGGCCGCAGCGGGACGTCCGACCTCGGCCCCACCTGGACTCGTGCCGAGCCGTGCGACAGTCGCGTGGTCGTCCGCAGCAGGACGGGCGTGTCGAAATCCTCCGACAGCTGGAACGCCGCCGCGGCATGGAGCCGCGCCTCCATCGGGGTGGCCGGCTCCAGGAGCGGGATGCGGGCGTGACGGGCGAACAACCGATTGTCCTGCTCGTTCTGCGACGAGTGCATGCCGGGATCGTCCGCGCTCACCACCACGAGCCCGCCGTTCACGCCCATGTACGCCACCGAGAACAGCGGATCGGCGGCCACGTTCACGCCCACGTGCTTCATGGTCGCGATCGACCGGGCCCCCGCCAGGGAGGCACCGACGGCCACCTCCAGCGCCACCTTCTCGTTCGGCGACCACTCGCAGTCCACCCCCGGCATCGTCGCCAGGGACTCGAGGATCTCGGTGCTGGGCGTGCCCGGATAGCCGGCGCCGACCCGGACGCCCGCCTCCCACGCCCCCCGCGCGATCGCCTCGTTGCCCGACAGGAGGGCCGTGGTCCGGGCGTTCGACTTCGCGGTCGGGATTTCGGCCATGATTTCGGTCTCGCCGGAGAACGGTTGCGCTGACGCCTCAAGCTACGGCGCGAGCGCGGACGCGTTCAATCGGGAAACACCCGTGAATTATGGCCGTTTCGATGGGGGAATCCCCCAGGGGCGCGTAGGGGATCTACGGAGGAGGAGGGTCGACGCGGCGGCCGGTGGCCGCCGCTGTTCGACGCTCGGGCGGTCCCCGACCCTCGCTTTCCGAACGGTCGGGGCTACGCGCCTCCCTATTCTGCTGCTACGGCCGCGGCTCTCCCTCCGGCGCCGTGCCAGGCTGACGCTCCGGTGCCGTACCGGGCTCGTCGTACGGCTGGGTCGCGCCGGGCCGATCCGCTGCCGGCGCACCGTCGTACTCCGTCCCGCCCTGGGCGAACATGAGCCACGCGCCCACGGCGATCGCGACCACGACCACGGCCGCGACGATCCACATCCACATGTTGTTCCGGGTTCGGCGTTCCATCTCGATGTCAGCCATTGTAACCTCTCTCGGGAGCGCGCTGGCCGGTCCGGTCGGCCGAGCGGTAGAAGCGGCGGAGCGTCGGGTCGTCCCGGGTCTCGCGTGTCTCGCGGGATTCCCGATCCGCTCGGTGCCGGCCGGTCCCCTCCATGACGGACCGGTCGAAGAACTCGTCCAGCTCACGGACCGTCCGGCCCCGGACCGGCAGGCCGCCGTACTGCGGGTAGCGCGCGACGTCGCTCGCGAGCAGGCCGCCAACCACCACCCGCTTCTTGTTACGCTCCAGCCGGACCCGATCCGTAGGCAGCAGGATGTGGCGGTCCACCGGCTCCAGCTTCAGGTCCTTCTCGTCCACGGCCACGTCCAGGAAGCGCGCCTTCATGGCGCCCGGGTCCATCAGCAGCTCCGCGACCTCGCCCACTTCCTTCCCGTCGGCCGTCACCACGTCCCAGCCGCGCGGATCCTCGCCGGCGATCTCGTAATCGTCATCGAGACCCTCCATGCGTCGCAGCTCCAGGTCCCGCTCATCGTCCATCACCTGGTCGTCCCGCCTCTGAACGTCGTCGTCCATGCCACGGTCCAGCGGCCGGGAACCCCCGTGCGGCGGCGGGGCGCCGTACACGGCGGCGAGGCGTCGTTCGTAGCTCTCGTCGAGCGACTCCGGCTCGACGGCGAACTCGGGGACGTCCTCCAGGTCGTCCTTGCTCATGCCCTCGATCCGGACGGTCTCGGTGTCCCGCTCGGCGTACGCGCTGTCCATGGGGACGAGCACGTGTCGCTTCAGGAAGCCCAGGTCCACTTCGAGGTAGCGGAGCGTGCCGTTGCTGTCCAGGAGCATGTCCTCGACCTTGCCAACCCGTTCATCCCCCACTTCGGCATGGACCGTCCAACCCCGGACGTCCCACGCATCCTCGGGGAACCGGTACTCGTCCACTCGTGATATCGGCCTGAGCGCCATGGTCTCCTCCTGCTTGTTCCGGCTGGTGGTCCGCGACATACCGTTGCGTCGTGCGACGTGGCAAGCATCGGGCCGGATCCGGGCGGATCCCATCGGCCCCCCTCCGTCTGGCGCCCCGGCCGGCGCCCACCTACCCTACACGCGACCGCGCGTACCAGAGCCAGATACGAGGCCTGCCATGCCGAAAACGGAATTCATCAGCGTCGGCTTCCACGTTCCTGACCGGGTCCTGACCAATGACGACCTCACGCAGTGGTGGGAGACGTCGGACGAGTGGATCCGCGAGCGGACCGGCATCGAGCAGCGCTACTGGGTCGAGCCGGGCGTCGTGGCCGGCTCCGACCTGGCGCTCGAGGCGACGCGAAAGGCGCTCGCCGCGGCGAACATGGAGGCGGACGAGCTGGACTGCATCATCTACGCGACGCTGAGCCCGGACTACTTCTTCCCCGGCGGCGGCGTCTTCCTCCAGCGGAAGCTCGGCATCAAGGGGATCCCGTGCATCGATATCCGGAACCAGTGCACCGGATTCATCTACGGCCTCTCCGTGGCGGACGCCTGGATCCGGACCGGCCAGTACCGCCGCGTGCTCCTGGTGGGGGCGGAGGTCCATTCCACCGGGATGGACTTCTCCCCGGCCGGTCGGGACATCAGCGTGCTGTTCGGCGATGGCGCCGGCGCGGCCATCCTGGGCCCCACCGAGGACGAGGGACGCGGCATCCTGTCGACCCACCTGTTCGCGGACGGACGGTTCGCCGAGAAGCTCTGGTGCGAGTCCGACGCGTCGGCCCGCTTCCCTCGAATTTCCCACGAGGACCTGGACGCGGGGCGGCAGTATCCCCTGATGGAGGGCCGGGACGTGTTCAAGCACGCGGTCGTCCGGATGCCTGAGTCGGTCCGCACCGCCCTCGACGCCAACGGGTTGGCGATCGAGGATATCGACCTCCTCATCGCCCACCAGGCCAACCTGCGGATCAACGAGATGGTGGGCCGCCAGCTGGGGCTGGCCGAGGACCGGGTCTACAACAACATCCAGCGCTTCGGCAACACCACCGCCGCCACCATCCCCATCGCCCTGACCGAGGCGCTCGAGAAGGATCTGCTGAGCCGTGGCGACCTCCTCATCCTGACCGCGTTCGGCAGCGGCTTCACCTGGGCCAGCGCCGCGATTCGCTGGTAGCGCCGGCCGGCTCTCGCGCCGCGGGAACGGGCACGCCGGTTGCACTCTCGCCTTCACCCATGCGAGAGGTAAACCGTGCCAGAAGAGATCCTCGAGTTCGAGAACACCGTGGAGGACGAGTCGGGTCTGAGCCACAGGGCCGTGGTACTCGCCGAGGAGCGCGACGATGGCCGCTGGATCGGTCGCATCCGATTCATCCCGGCCGATGGGACGGCGCCGATCGAAACGGAGCGGGAGACCACCCAGCCAAAGCGCTCGTTCGTCGTCTACTGGGCCGGGGGCCTGACGTACTTCTACCTCGAGGGCGCGCTGGCGCGAGCCCGTCGCCGGACGGCGGGCGATGTCGCGACGGCCCGGAAACCCGGCGCGGCCGGCCCCCCGTCGTCGGAGCTGGCACCGGCACAACCCTCCAACGATGTGCCCCGGCTCGAGGTTCGCGCGCTCGATCCCGCCATCGTCGCCACGGTCATGGGCGTGCGCGATCCGCAGCCCGGCACCGCACGGCAGGTCCCGGACGCGGGCATCATCGTGTACGAGGGGACGGGTGGAGACGATGGAGCGTCCCACCTGTTCGCCATCCAGTTCGGGTCGACGAATGCCGGTGCCGTGCTGATCAACTGGCTGTGGAGCCGGCTGCACCACGCCGGCGCCACCGTTCGCGTGGGCGGGCGGCCGGTCGAGCTGACCAACGACGCCCTCAAGCGGGCGCTCACCGGGTAGCCGACGGCGGGTGCCATCGCATCAGGAGACCCGGTGACCGGTGTCGTCGTTCCCCGGCTCGGGGAAGTCGAGCGGCGTGGGCGGACGGAGCGTCAGGTCCACCGCCAGCCAGAGCGTCCGGGACACCGGATAGAACACGATGGGCGTCAGCACCACCAGCGGCACGCCGATCCAGAGGAGCGCACGCCACGGCACGTCGGGCCACGTCAGCAACACCGCCAGGAGAAGGAATCCCACGAGCAGCAGCTCGACGGCCAGGAAATTGAAGGTGTAGGCGCCGAGGAAGAAGTCCGCCTCCCCCCGGTTCAGCTTGAGCTGGCAGCGGGGGCACGCGTCCCGTGCTTCTACCCAGTGGCGGAAGAGACCACGTCCGCCGCACAGCGGGCAGCGGCGCAACAGGCCGCGCGCGATCATGCGCGGAGCGGGCGGATGAGGATAGACGTCCATGGCCTCACGAAGGAGATACAATGATGAAACCGTCGTTGCCGACCGCGGCCGGCCTGGGCGTCGTGTCCGGCCTGCGCTCCATGCAGGCGCTGGCCTGGGTGTCCCGAGACCTCTCGGCCCGCCGCCTGCCCCGCCGCGCCAGCCGGCTGGAGCGATGGCTCGCAGGGCCGGGCGTCGCACCGGTCCTCTCGGGCCTGGCCGTCGGTGAGCTGGCAGGCGACAAGCTGCCCTTCACCGAAGAGACCCGCCCCCAGCCCAAAGACAATTACGGGGCCAACAAGCTCAGTGTCGAATATCACCTGGACCTCTACCAGCAGAACTACGGCCTGGACTATGTGGCGTTGCGCTATGCCAATATCTATGGCCCGCGCCAGGATAGCCTGGGCGAGGCTGGCGTAGTGGCGATCTTCGCCGGCGCGATGCTGGCCGGGCAACCCACCCGCATCACCGGCGACGGCAAGCAAACCCGCGACTTCACCTATGTGGAAGATGTGGCTCGCGCCAATGTCGTG
>CAYXJH010000270.1:0-4895 GCA_964465415.1 uncultured Gemmatimonadaceae bacterium | reverse complement strand
GCACTCCGCCGCGGTGATCACCACCCCCGTGGCCCCAGGACGTAACCGGCCCCCGGTGGCGTCTCGCCACCGGGGGCCGGTCCCTGAGGAGGATGGCCGGCGCTCGAAAGTCCTACTGGCGCGTCGTGATCAGGATCACGCCGTTGGCGCCCCGTACCCCGTACGACGCGGCCGTGGCATCCTTGAGCACCTCGATTCGTACCACGTCCGCCGGATTGACCCCGACCAGGCTGCGCTGGTTCGGCAGCGGGACTCCGTCGATCACGAACAGCGGCTCCGAGTCCCCGTGCAGCGCTCCGATCCCGCGCACCACCACACTGTACTCCCCGTTGGTCAGGCGACGCACGCTGACACCGGCCACGCGGGCCTCCAGCAGCTCCTCGACCCGCGTCACCCGGCGCTTGTCCAGGTTCTCCGAGTCGAGCACGGAGGAGGCCCCGCTCTCCGCCGTCCGCGCTGCCTGGTCGGGCGGGGGCGCATCCGTCGATTTCAGGTGACACCCGGATGCGACGAGCATCCCGAGTACGGCGAGGCCGGTTAGCCCGACTTGGGTCCTCATGTGATCACCGCTCCTGCGCCCGCACACACGTACAGGGACGCCCTGGGGAAGGGGGCCACGGTCAGCCGAGGATCGCCGATTCCCCCAATCCAAACGTACCTTCCGAAGCGCGATGCTGCAACGGCCATGCCGGGGAAGCCCTGGCCCCAGGCTCCCCCGGCCCGCTACCGGTCCCGTTGGACCGACCGCCCCGTTACCGTACGGCGGTCGCTGCCTCGTACAGGCTGCGATGGACCCGGACGAGGACATCCCGGTCGAACTTCAGGACCGCTCGGTCGTAAGTCAGCAGTCCGTTGACCTCGATCTCCACGTCCGTGATCTGCGTGTAGACCGCCGCCGCCAGCCCCCGGGGGATCATGGGACGAAGCTCATCCAGCCTCTCCAGGTACGCCTGCTGGAGTGCCTCTCGGTCATCGTACGACCGGTAGCCCCAGTTCCCACGGTCCAGCCACGTGTGGCCCTCGAGTGGCAGACCCAGGCCGCCGAACTCGCCCAGCACCGCCGCCTGGTACGGGTCCAGCCGCGACATGGCCGGGCCGGGATAGGCGTGGATGCTCAGGATGTCCCCCACGCCGTGGAAGTTGCCGCCACTGGCACTGTTGATCAGCCGCGTGCCGTCCAGCCGGCGGATCATCGCCACGACCTCCTCCGTGTCGTACTGACCCCAACGCTCGTTGAACGGCACCCAGGTGATGATCGACGGGTGGTTGAATAGCCCCTCCACCATCTGCGTCAGCTCGTGGCGGTAGTGGACATCGGACAGGGCGCTCCGCACCAGCTCCGGGCCCGGCACGTCCACGTCGCGGACCCACTCCGGGTGCGCATCCCCGCTGGGCATGTCCTGCCACACCAGCAGCCCCAGTCGGTCGGCCCAGTAGTACCAGCGTGCCGGCTCGATCTTGACGTGCTTCCGCGTCATGTTGAAGCCCAGCTCGCGCGTGATCCCCACGTCGTAGCGCAGCGCGTCGTCGCTGGGCGCCGTGTACAGCCCGTCCGGCCACCAGCCCTGGTCCAGCGGCCCGTACATGAACAACGGCCGGCCGTTCAGGAAGATCCGGTTGACCCCGGCAGCGTCCGGTCGGACGGCCACGCTGCGCAAGCCGAAGTACGAGGTCACCTGGTCCACCGTCTCCCCGTCCCGGATCAGCGACACCCTCAGGTCGTACAGGAACGGCGAGTCAGGCGACCAGAGCTTCGGTTGGCTCAGCGGGATGGTCAGTCGGCGACCGGTGCGGCCCGTGACCGCTCCCACCGCCCGACCCTCGTCCGTCACCTCGATCCGCACGTCTGCCTCCCGCGACCCGTGCACGACGATGGAAACGGTGGAGCCCTCCACGTCCGGGTAGATCTGCAGCGATCGAACGAACGCGTCCGGGACCGGCTCCAGCCAGACCGTCTGCCAGATGCCCGTCACCGGCGTGTACCAGATCCCGTGCGGCTCTCGAACCTGCTTGCCCCGCGGCTGCCACCCCGCGTCCGTCGGGTCCCACACGGCTACCACCAGCTCGTTCTCCCCATCCCGCAGCTTTCCCGTGATGTCGATGCTGAACGGCGTATACCCACCCCGGTTCTCCCCCACGCGCTCCCCGTTCACGAAGACCTGCGCTTCCCAGTCCACCGCGCCGAAGTGCAGCAGCAGGCGCTGGCCGGCAGGCAACCCCGGCGAAGAGAACGTGCGGCGATACCAGAGGCGCTCCTCGGCGGTCACCGTCCGACCCACCCCGCTCAGCGCGGACTCCACCGCAAACGGAACCAGGATCGTCCCATCCCACTGCGCTGGACGCTCCGCGTCACGCGGCACGATGGCATACTCCCACAACCCGTTCAGGTTCGTCCAGTCGGGACGAACCAGCTGTGGCCGCGGGTATTCCGGCCACACGTTCTCCGGACTGACCTGCTCGCTCCACCGCGTCATGAGGCGCGGCTCGGCCGGTTCCCACGTCTGGGCCAAGGCCGGGGCGCTCATCGTCGCCGCCAGCACGAGGCACAACATCGAGCTCTCGAGGGTACGGTGCATGGAGAGATGACTCCTGTGAATGTCCATCGGAGTGTCGTTCGCGCGGGTTGAATGACGATGGTTGGGGATAGTACGCTCTCCCGAACCGAATCGCTAGCAGCCTTCACCCCCAAGTGGCCCTCCCGTGGCACCGGACACCCAGCCCTTGCACCGCTTCCCCACGCGTCCACAACGCTCACAACGCTTCCACCCGTTGACCCGCCGGCGGGTCAGACTATCTTTGACCGGCCGGCCCCCGGGCCGGATCGGGCAGGCGGTCGGTTCCCTGGCCAGGGGGCAGGAGCGGGCCGCCCCGTGACTCTGCTCGAGCACGATGAACTCGGGGCGTGGCGCAGTCCGGTAGCGCACCTGCTTTGGGAGCAGGGGGTCGCCGGTTCGAATCCGGCCGCCCCGACTCACTCGCCTACAGACCGTATGGCGCGCAGCCGGTTCGATAGTCTCGAGCCCCGACGGCGGGAGGCCATCCTCGGGGCGGCGGCCGATGAGTTTGCCGAGCGCGGCTACGCCGGCGCGTCGCTGAGCCGGATCATCGAGCGGGCCGGGATCAGCAGGGGCTCGCTCTACTACTATTTCAGCGACAAGGAAGACCTGTTCGTCACCACCGTGCAGGAGGCGGTACGGCGACTGGTCGAGGCCGTCGGCGGCGTCGCAATGGAGCGCCTGTCGGCCGACTCGTACTGGGACGCGTTGCGCGAGGTCGGTCGTCGCTCCATTCGACTCAGGAGCCGGGACGAATGGTATGCGCGCCTGGTCACCGCGTTCCCCAGACTCCGGGAGGAGCCCGCTGCGCGGGATGCCGTACGCCCCGCCCTGTTATGGGGGCGTGAGCTGACGCGTGCCGTCCTTGCCCGGGGGCAGGATCTCGGGGTCGTTCGCCGCGATGTGCCCCTCGACCTGCTCGTCGCCGTAGCCATGGCCGCCGACGAGGCCGGGGACGGCTGGATGGCCGATCATCAGGCTGACCTGGACGACGAAGCACTCCGCACGCTCATCGAGGGTCGCATCGACTTGATGAGGGATATGCTCGATGCCGCCCACGAGGGTTGGGATCGTTGAGATGCCCCCGCGCGTTGGCCTCAGCCCACGATTCGAACGGCCAGGCCCGCGGTGAAGAGCAGGTAACTCAGCAGCAACACGACGCCCGATCCACGCCCCAGCACGCGGCCCTTCCATGCCAGGGGCACCAGCAGAAGCGCCACGAGGACCATGGCGGGCACCTCGAACGTCAGGAGCGCCCGGTCCACCGGGACGGGTCGGATCAGCGCGGACACACCCAGGATGGACAACAGGTTGAAGATGTTGGAGCCCACCGCATTGCCGAGCGCGATATCGGACTCCGACCGGATCGCCGCCACGACGCACGTGGCCAGCTCGGGCAGCGATGTGCCGATCGCCACCACCGTGATGCCGATCACCACATCCGTCACTCCGAGGATCCGCGCGAAGTAGACCGACGACGACACCAGCAACTGCGCCCCGATCACCAGGGCCACCGTGCCGAGTGCAACCAGCCCACCCTCGATCCAGGGGCTACGTAAGGGGCGGCCCCGCTGCTTCGTCTCGAACTCCAGGTATTCCGCCGCAACCTCCGGGGGCTCGGCAGCGGACGCCCGCAACACGAACCAGAGGAACGCCACGAAGCCGAGCAGGAGCAGGAACCCGTCGGCGCGATTGATCGCACCATCGAGCATCATGGCGACCAGCAGGAAGGAGAACGCCACCATCAATGGTACTTCCCGGGACAGGATCCGCATCCCGACCCGGAGCGGGCGGACGACCGCCGCAACCCCCAGGATGACCGCGACGTTCAGGATGTTCGACCCGATCACGTTGCCGAGCACGACGTCACCCCGATCGCCGACCGATGCGACCACCCCCACCAGCAGCTCGGGCGCCGAGCTGCCGAACGCCACCACCGTCAGGCCGATGACCAGTGGGCTCGTACCGAAACGCCGCGCCAGGCGCGCCGCTCCGGCCACCAGCCACTCCGCCCCGAAGTAGAGCGCCCCGAGGCCCAGCAGGAACAGCACGCCATTGGCAAGCACGCCTGATAAGAGGCGTGCGCAACCCCCATGTCAACCAAGTCGTTCGGCAGGCCGACCCTCCCGTAGAGGCCCCCTTCAGCCATTGGATGGCTGCCCCGGAACCCGCCTGCCGGGCCGCACTTGACGCTACTCGAACCCACCGATATCCTTAGTGGCTGCCGGGCAAAACCCGGAGGCGGGCGAGCGCTTCGGCGCCCGGCGCACTGCGCCCCTCGTTGGGGCCCGCATCTGCGCCCGTAGCTCAGCTGGATAGAGCGTCGGACTTCTAATCCGA
>CAYXJH010000269.1:0-4958 GCA_964465415.1 uncultured Gemmatimonadaceae bacterium | reverse complement strand
TCGCTGTCGTCGCCGACGGTGTCGGCGGCAGTTCACAGGGCGAGGAGGCCAGTCGCCTCGCGGTCGAAGCAGTTACGTCGTACGTCGCACGCAGCCTGCACGCCTTCTACACCGGCGATCCCGCCGACGACACCGCGTTCCGCCAGGCGCTGGAGGAAGCGGCGCGGCAGTCCCACGAGGAGATCCTGCGCCGCGCGAGCGACGACGCGACGCGCTCCGGCATGGCCACCACGCTCACCCTGTATCTCGGCGTGTGGCCGCGCGCCTGGCTGCTTCAGGTCGGTGACAGCCGGTCCTACCTGCTGCGCGGCGGCGAGTTGACGCAGGTGACGCGGGACCAGACGATGACCCAGGACCTCATCGATAGCGGCGTCCTCGCGCCCGGTGTCGCGCAGCGCACGCTCTGGGCGCACGTGCTATCGAGCGCGCTCGGCGGGTCGACCACCGCGCCGACCGTGACCCACATCCTCAACGACTGGAGCAACGTTCACCTGCTGTGCAGCGATGGCCTCACCAAACACGTGCCGGATGACCGTATCCGCGAGCGCCTGCTGGCGATGACATCGGCACGGCAGGTGTGCGAGGACCTGCTCCAGGACGCGCTGGATGGCGGCGGCGGCGACAACATCACGATCGTGGTCGGCCGTGCGGTGCCCTCGGATCACGCACCCACCGACTGACGCCCGCCCATTACACCGCCGGCGCCGGGAGCGCTCCCCCCACCAGGAACTGCTCGCGGGCGAACGCATGAACCGTATGCCCGAACCAGCCCCGGCTCGCCACCTCCACCCGAACCCGCGTCGCCGTGCAGTGCCACCCCTCGAAGCCCCGCGGCTGGCGGCGGCCGAACACCGACGGTACGAACGCCGCCACGTTCGAGCCGCCCACCGCGTCCCGCGCCGATCGGTACCGGAAGGCCTCCACCCCCGCGACCCGCATGGCACCGCCCAACACCTGGCTCCCGCCGTAGCTCACGGGCGACGATATGACTCCGCCATGCGCCGCGAAGGGCGCCACCGTCAGGTCGATCCCACGCTCGGTCCGGACCTGCGCCCGGAACGCCGTCAGCTCCGTCTCCACCGCCCCCAGCTCCGCCGCCGTCCCCTCCAGGAACACCAGACGGTAGTACGCGATCTCCGCGAACGCCGTGGGCAGCGTACCCGAGCCGTACCAGATCCCCGGCTCGGTCCGCCGGCCGAAGCGCGAACCGTGTCGCAGAGGGGGATAGCGGAAGGGGGTGAAAAGGAGATAGTGCAGGCGACCATCCGTTCGATCCGGTGGCTTGGCCCCCTCGATCAGGTCCTCCAGAACCCGCTGCTCCGCATCCGAGTCCACCAGGCGCCGCGTCGACACCTGGTGTTGCGACTCCACCACCCGCCACGGCTCCAGCCGTAGCGGCCGGAGCTCAGAGTCGCCCGCGCAGCGCGTCCAGATACTGGACGACATCGACCAGACCCTCCACCCGGTGAATCCGCTCGGCGGGCACCCCTCCCAGATGCACGTTCTCCGCCTCCAGCCACGCACGCGCCTTCCCCTCGTCACCCCCCACCAGCGCGTCCAGGCTACGGAACAGACGCAGGAACAGCAGCGCCAGTTCCCCCTCCTTGCTCACCGGATCGATCGTCCGGCCAGTGCTCAGTCGTGACACGGACGCCTCGCTCGTGCCCAACACCGCCGCCAACCGGCGGTTGCGTAGACCGAGACGATCGGCTGCGGATCGGACGGCCTTGGTCAGCACCACGTCGGGCGCCGGCTCGTGGAGCGGGATCCTAGTTTTCATGCACGTGCAATATACTGAGCATTAATTTCATGTGCAAGGATAAACTGGCCACGCCGCCAGGAAGCGGCCAGAACGGAAGCGACTGCGCGGATGAGCGGAGTACAGGGAAGTTGCCGGAACTGGGATCACTTCCTACTCTCTCGGATATTCACCGACGGCTCCGGGTCCACCGGAAACGTCCCCTCAACGGAGGCCCAGCTTGGCACGCACCCTGGTCATCGGCGGCACGAGCCTCATAGGAAGACCCCTGGTGGAGGCCCTGCTCTCCCGTGGGGACGACGTCACCATTCTGCACCGGAGTCCCGGGACGCCGTTCGGCAATAGGGTAACCGAGCTCCGGGCGGACCGGAACGACCCCGAGGCGGTGAGGAGCGCACTGGAGGGAGGGTCGTTCGAACTGGTCTTCGACAACGTCTACGACTGGGAACGTGGCACCACCGCGGAGCAGGTAACCGCCGCCGCCCGGGCGGTGGCGCGCGGACTCCAGCGGTACGTCTTCACTTCCTCCGTGGCGGCCTATCCCGATGGGGGCACCTTTTCTGAAGATGCGGAGCTGGTGCCGGCGTCGCACCCGAATCCCTACAGAGGTCAGAAGGCGGAGAGCGAACGCGCCCTGTTCCGGCTCGCACGGGAGACGGGGCTCCGGGTTTCCACCCTGCGGCCCGCCTTCGTCCATGGACCCTACAATGCGTTTGAACGAGAAACCTTCTTCTGGGACCGTCTCCTGGCGGGAAGGCCCATCATCCTGCCGGAGGACGGACATCGCTCCATGCAGTGGGTGAGCGCCGCCGACGTGGCCCGGGCCGCGGTCCTGGCTGCCACCATGGAGTCTGGCGTGAACCGGGCCTTCAACCTGGCCGGGGAACCCCTCACCCAGGCGGAATACGTGCGGATGCTGGCCCGTGTGGCAGGCGTGGAAGCCAAGCTGGTCCCGGTTCCCCGGGAGAAGCTTCAGGCGGCCGGCGGTGACCTCTTCGGCCCGCCGCTCTACTTCGGCGTCTTTCTGGACATCCCCCCTATCACGGTGAGCGGGGAGAGAGCCCGGGAGCTCCTGGGGCTGGAGCTCACTCCCCTGGAGCCGGGGCTGCAGGAGACCTTCGAGTGGTACCGCTCACAGGAGCGTCCCGAGCCGGCGGTGGAATGGGAGGATGAGATCCTGGAGTCCGTGGGACGCGACTGAGGGGGGATTCGAAGCACGTAGACGATGGCGGCAACGTCGGTCACGGCCATGTCCGGAGTCACGAAGGCGCTGCGCGTCTCCCGCGAATCGGCTCAGACGAGAATCGCCTCGACCGAGCCCGCCAGCCGGCTTCGTTCTGCCGCGAACGCCATGACGTGGCTCTCGACCGAGGCGTCCAGTGAAGAGGTGAGGAGTGAGGCGTCCTGCCTGGCCACGGCCTCGACCCAGTTGGCGATGAGGCGCCAGTCGCCGCCTCCGTGACCCGAGCCGGCGTACTGATCCACGTCCAGCACCCGGCTCTCGATAACCTCCCGGGACCTGGTGCGGAAGTCGTACACGGCCATCTCGTTCATGTCGCCCTCGATGTATCCCATGCTCCCCATGACCCGGGTGCGCCGGCGCCCCCACGGGGTGAACGCCTCCATGGAGAAGCTGGCCGTCACTCCGTCCTCGAAGAGGATATTCGTGACATAGTGGTCGCACTGGTCGTTGTCCATGCGGTAGACGCAGCGGCCGTAATTCGTGGTGCGAAGATTCTCCAGGATGGCGTCGCCCCACTGGTCCCGGTCATCGGGTAGGTCGAAGACGAAGAGCCAGGTCCGGTCCCGATGATAGATCTTGAGGGCTGAGTAGGGGCACTCCGCCTCCGCCGCGCATCCGTCCATGCATCTCGCGGTGCTCCCCGCCGGGGCGTTGCCCGCGTGGAACCAGGAGAGGTTCCCGAAGGCCTGGATCTGCCGGCTGGGGCGATCCACCAACCAGCGGAGCATGTCCAGGTCGTGAGACGATTTGGCCAGGATGATGGGCGCGGTGGCCACGCTGTCGTGCCAGTTCCCCCGAACGAAGGAATGGGCCATGTGGACGTGCTGGACGGGCTCGAAGTGCTGGATGCTCACCACCGTCCCGATGGCCCCCGAGAGCATGAGCTCCCGGAGCTTCACGAAGTAGGGGGCATACCTCAGGACGTGGCACACCGCCACGATCTGTCCCGTCTCCTGCGTCAGGGCGAGGATGTCCCGGCACTCCTGCTCCGAGGGCGAGATGGGCTTTTCCAGGAGCACATCGTAACCCATCCGCAGCGCCTCCATGCAGGGGCCGTAGTGGAGGTCGTCGGGCGTGGTGATGATGATGGCGTCGGCGAACTTCGGACGCTCGAACACATGCTCCCACGTGACGAAGCGGTGCTCGTCGGGGATGTCGTGGGCCGCGGCGTACCGCTCATTCCGGATGGGTATGGGCTCGGCCACCCCCACGATGTCGATCTGCTCCGGGTAGGCCAGGGCGAAGTTGCCGTAGGTGTTCCCGCGGGCCCCGGCACCCAGGGTGATGGCGGTGATGGGCCGCTCCGGCGTGTAGAGGGTATCCGGATCCGGGAGAATGAACGGCTCCCCTGCCTCGTTCCGAGCGTGGACAGACCAGGGAAAGAAGGTGCCTCCCAGGAGGAGGCCCATGGTCTTGAGCGATTCCCGGCGGGTGAGCTTCGGCGACATGGGTGGCCTCCAGAAGTGCCCGGAGAGGGGCTGGAGAGAGTCGAACAAGGACATCTCCAGAATGGGCAAACTACGGAGGCGGCCCGGGGCGAGGCAATAGACCCCAGGGCTCAAGATAGACGGAACGCCGTGGCGGGATCGCGGACGAATTCATGCAACGCCTGACGCCCTTCCGCCCCGAGAGGTTCGATGGACGCGGGCGCCGACGTCTACGACGCGACGCACCCTTCGGGTACTGGTAGCTGTATCTGGCGTGACGCTTGCGACGCTGGATCAGATCCTCAGGCGCGAAGTCCGACCAGCGAACCGAAGGTGGAGGCATGACCGCGAACGGCCACGACGCCAGGCTGGACCGCGCCGCTACCCGGGCAGTGACCAGTGCGGCCACGGAGCTCGGGATCGAGCCACTGGCCCTCGCGCGGCGGCTCGACGGAGCGGAGATCGCGCGGCTGGTTCACCTCCTGAACGCGGCCCTGGTTCACGTGGACCACCCCGGCCTGCGCCACCG
>CAYXJH010000268.1:3247-4963 GCA_964465415.1 uncultured Gemmatimonadaceae bacterium | reverse complement strand
TCCGGACGGCATATTCGGCCGGGGTGTCCGCGCTGCTGGCGCTCGCATTCTATTCGCTGTGGGGGACGCACCGCGGCGACCGGGCCGGGAGCATGGATCGCGGCGCCGCGCACGGCCCCGTCATCCATGTGGCGGAGCTCAGCGACTTCTCCGCCGATCCCGCCACCGCGAACATAGCGGGCGCGCTGACGGTGGAGTTGCTGGGGCGGCTGAGCGAGCCGGAGGCGCTACGGATCGTACCGGTGCGGAGCATCGCCGACACGCCGCCGGGTGCTCCCCGCCGACCGGCTTACATCGTGAGCGGCGGGGTGATCCGCATGGATTCCGTCTTCCGGATCACCGCGATCCTCTCGGATGGCGCGTCCGGGGCTACCCTGGACCGGGTCGGCATCGAGCGCGCGGCGGCCGGTCTGGACCTGGATGAAGCGGCCGAGACCATGGCGCGCATGATCCGGCGCCAGGTCGGCCGCGCCGTCCATGACCACGAGCGGGGCAACAACACCACCCACACAGGTGCGCTGGCGCTGGTCCGTGACGCCGTCCGGGCGATGGAGGCGGGCGACTCGCTGGCTGGATCCGGCGTGGTCGAGGCCGCGAACCTGGCCTTCGAAGCCGCCGATTCGCAGCTTTTGCTCGCCCAGACGGCCGCACCTCGCTGGGCGGAGCCGTCCGTGCTCCGAGCCGAGGTCGCGTACCGGCGCGCGTGGGCGATCCTGATGTCACCGACCCTGGGCAGGGATGGTGTTGCCGGCCTCCTTCGCGCCGGGACCGGTCACGCCGACAGGGCCCTGGCCGTGGCCGCCGATGATCCGTCGGCCCTGGAGATCCGCGGCCTCCTCCACTACTGGCTCTGGCTGACCCGCTCAGGAGACGTGACCGGGCCGGACCGGGCAGCGCTGGCGCGCGCGGAGGCCGACCTGCGCCGCGCCACCACCCTGGACGCGGGACGCGGGCGAGCCTGGAGCACGCTGAGCGCGATCCTGGAGAATCGAGGCGACTTTGCGGCGGCGAATCTGACTGCGGGCAAGGCGTACCGGTCCGATCCTTACCTTCAGAACACATCAGAGATCCTGCTGCGGCTTTTCAACACGTCGCTGGAGCTCGGCGACCGGGCCGCGGCTCGGCAATGGTGCGACGAGCTGAGCAAGCGCGCCAGCAGCGGCTGGCTCACCGGATACTGCACGTTGACACAACTGGCATGGTACGGTCCGCCGTCGACTATGAATTACGACGCGCTGGTGGCGACCATCGACGCGGCCGTCGCGGCCGCTCCCGATGTCCCCCTGATGCAAGCCCGATTGTGGATGATCGGGGCCGTCGCCCTCGCACGCGGAGGGTCACCCCACGCTGGCGCGGTGATCGACCGGGCGCGGGCCATGGCCGAACCCGAAGCCCATCTCATGCTCCTCGAAGCCTGGGCTTGGCTCGTCTTGGAGGACGATCATACCGCGGCAGAGCTGGTAACGAAGGCTCTACAACAGAACGGCGATGGACCCCTGCCGTTGCTTCAGAGCCGCCGATTCGAGCCGCTGCGGACCGTGCCTTGGCGCGGCAGCGTAGCTGGCGCCTGACTGGGCGCATTGCCGGCGCCGCATCGGTCGTTCTACATGTCGCGGCAGTGGATCACACCCTCGATCCAGATGCATACTTGCCTCGGGCCATTTTCACCCGCTGCCTCTGTCGGCAGGTCGGAACAGGCCGAGAAAAACCCTACGA
>CAYXJH010000268.1:0-3147 GCA_964465415.1 uncultured Gemmatimonadaceae bacterium | reverse complement strand
TTTTCACCCGCTGCCTCTGTCGGCAGGTCGGAACAGGCCGAGAAAAACCCTACGAGGAAGAGAAGCAGCGCGCCGGTGATCCCGTGCATGACGTTCGTGCGTGAAACCATGAAGCCTCCTGGCCAAAGGGTTGTGTACTCGGAAGGTCTCCGCTTCGGGGCGGGAGCGCATGGGTCATTCCGACCCATTTTTCTCGCGCCGTAGTGCGACGGTATGCGGGCAGGAGGCCGAGGCGAACCCGATCACCCCGGCCTCTCGTTTGTTCAGCGTCCGACCCGTGGCCGGGGCAGCACGTGGCACTCGGCGCAGTTGCCTTCGGGCCGGTGGTCGACTCTGTCCTGGTGACAGGACAGGCAGAACGGCCGCGTGCGGGGCACGTCTCGAATGCTCGCGGGAACCGCTTCGTGGCAACCAGCCCCGCCGCAGCTCAGGTGCGCGTCGCGGGTGTGGGCGGTGGGCGCCGGCGTATCGTGACACGCCATGCACGATGCCTCGGCATGGTGGTGCGCCGCGTGACAGGCCGAACAGTTGACCTGCGCCGCGCTCAGGGCCAGGCCGCGCGCGTGGCACGACGTGCACTCCATGGCTTCGTGGGCGGCGTGGTCGAACGGCAACTGGCGCCGCGGGCGGTCGAGTGAGCCGATCTGGATGTCCATCGTTCGCGGCACCCAGGTCTCAATGGCACGCACCTCCCGCCGATCATGGCAGCTCGTGCAGTCGCCCGCGATCGGCTGCGTGTGGTGGCAGGATCGGCAATCCCGCAGCCCGGCGACGACCGTGCGACCATGCGCACGCTCACTGCTGTGGCACGCCTGACACTCGACGGCCAGGTGCTGCGAGTGACGGAACGTGAGATCGAGCGCCGACGGGCGCCCGGGAAGCCGATGGCGCTCGAAGCTCCGCGGCTCCGCCATCCGCACGCCCGGGGGGTGGCACGCCTGGCAGTTGGCGCCGCCGCCGGGAACCTCGACATCATGCGGGTCGTGGCAGCCCACACAGTTGCTGAGCACGCCCGACGTCAACCCGCGATGGTAGGGCGTCAGGAACTCGGGACGCTCGTGGCAGCCTGCTCCCGTACACGTGGCTCGAACCTCGCCGAACGTCCGTTGCGCGATCATGTCGTGGCAGGTCGCGCATACCGCTCCATGCGGCTCGGTCGGAGACATGGGTTCGTCCAGACAGTGCTCCGCCCGCTGAGTCAGACAGCGGAGATCCACCCGTGTCTGGACCTGCGCGCTCGCGGTCGCCGCGCCGACCAACCACGACAGAACCACCAACCCAAGCACTCCCCCTAAGCGACCGGCCCGGCCCGTTCCGCCGCTGCCGCTGGTACGCTCGAGCATGTGACCCCCCGGTTCGTTACTCGTGCGCGTATACTATTGCAGCCGGTAACGAATCGCTATCGGGAATTGCCCGACAGCCGGATCGGGAACGGATGTGGGGAAATGCGCACGGGTGGTGGGTCGCGAGGCGGGCCGACCGAGGCGTCGGCTCGGCCTCGCCGCTCACGCCATGAAAGCGATACCGATCCCCACGATGATCAGGACCCAGCTGACATAGAATTTCACCGGGTAGACCCACGACCGGAGCACCTGTCCTCCCGTCTCCAGCGTGTGGAGTTCGATATATGGCATGGGTGATCGCCGGTACCACCCCGTCGCAATGACCTCGGCGTCATCGAGCGTACGACGTCTGAGCAGGCCGAACAGGAACTCCCAGATCCTGAGCGGCTGACGATAGTCGAGGAATATGACCCCGGTGGAATCCTGTAGGACAAAGTCCTCCGCCCAGATGAACGCGTGCCCCCCGCGACCCACGACCCGACCCGTGACGGTGCACGGGATGCCGCGCACACCGGACACCTTGACCTTGCGGAGGAGGCTGGCGATGTACATGCGTGGGAACCGGTCGGCAGGGTATGCGTGGGCGACCCGAGCCCGGTAGGCGAGGCCGAGCCCGATGAGGGCGAGGGCGGCCACGCCCGGCCGCGGGTTCATGATGAAGCCCGCGACCCCGACAGTGAGAACGAGCAAGGGCAGGAGTTGAATCGTCACGTCCACGGCGAACTCGTCCCAGTAGCTCTCGGGCTTGCGCAGGTCGAAACGGATGAAGGGCTCACGACCCAGCTCCCTTGCCTGTGCACCCAGCCGTTCCAGTCGGCGAGCCACCAGCGGGTGTGTCGAGTGCAGCTCGAAGTACCTCGCCCAGGGGTTCCACAGATCCCAGGCCATCGCCCCCTTCACGGCCTCGGGTCCGAGCGAGCCCGCGCCGGGCTCGCCGGGCGCCGCCGCGAATGCCGCCACCGCCATGGCGCGGGCGGCACCGGGATCGAATATTCCCAGCGCGCCGACGGATTCGGCCAGACCGCGGCGCCGTTCCTCGTCATCGCCCCCGGGTAGTCCCTCCTTCCGCGGCGGCTGGGCGGCAAGCCCGTACGCGATCTTCACCAGCCCGCTGGCCAGATGGTCCGGCCGTCCGGTGACATCGCCTGCGAAGCGGTCGGCATAGTACTCCCGGGTGCGGGAGATCCAGAGGACCAGGTACCGGGAGACGATGTACAGGAGGTAGGCTCCGATCGCGACCTGGACGGCACCCTTCTTCCGAGAATTCCCGCTCAACGCGGCCCGGTACACGTAGTAGGCGATGAGCGGCACCATGTTGGCCAGGGTCATGACCAGCATGTCCCAGTGTCTGGCGTGGCCGACCTCGTGCGCGATCACCGTTTCGAGCTCGCCAGGCTCCAGCAGATCGATGGCGCCGCGGCTAACCACGATCCGCGCATCGTCGGGGGTCCGGCCGTACACGAACGCGTTCGGTCCGCCATCCTCGATGATGGCCAGCCGGGGCGTCTTCATGCCCTGGCTCCGGGCGAGCTGGACCATGAATGCGCCGACCCCGGCCGGCAGCGCGTCGGGCACCACCCAACGGAGGGGGGAGATGCGCGGTAGGATCCAGTCCATGAATGTGGGGGCCAGCAGAAACTGGATCACGACGACGCCGAGGGCGAGACCGACGCCCAGCTGGACCGGCAATCCCAGCAGATCGACCGCCAGCACCAGGAACAAGCCGAGGGCGAGCCAGAGCGCACCGAGCGTAGCCGTGCCCTGGAGCGCCAGGCGGTACGCCCCTCCGCGAACGACGCCGGCC
>CAYXJH010000267.1:3237-5053 GCA_964465415.1 uncultured Gemmatimonadaceae bacterium | reverse complement strand
GGTCGGGCTGGCGGACCGGTCCCGGTTCGGCCGGAAGCTGGCGGCGGGCGAGCTGGTCACGAGCGTGGAGATCGTGCCGCCGAAGGGGGTCGACCCGACGAAGATGCTGGAGGGCGTCGCCCTGCTGAAGCAGGCCGGTGTCGACGCGGTGAACGTGCCCGACGGCCCGCGTGCCCAGATGCGGATGGGCGTGGTGGCGACCAGCGTGCTCATCGAGCAGCGGGTGGGGATCGAGGCGGTGGTCCACTACGCGTGTCGCGACCGCAATCTGCTCGGCATGCTGAGCGACCTGCTGGGCGCCCATGCGCTGGGGCTCCGCAACCTCCTCCTCATCACCGGTGACCCGCCCAAGATGGGGCCGTACCCGGACGCGACTGCCGTTTTCGACATCGACGCCATCGGTCTCACCAACCTGGTTGCCCGCCTGAACCACGGGCTCGACCCGGGCGGGAACGCGGTCGGCTCGGCGACGTCGTTCACGATCGGCGTCGGCGTGAACCCGGGCTCGGTGGACCGGGCCCATGAAGTCAACCGCTTCTACTGGAAGGTCGAGGCGGGCGCCGAGTACGCCATTACACAGCCCGTCTTCGACGCGGATCAGCTGCTGGGGTTCATCGCGGAGCTGGACCGGCGCGAGCTGCGCGTCCCCATCGTCGCCGGGATCTGGCCACTGGTCAGTGCCCGCAACGCCGAGTTCCTGGCCAACGAGGTCCCGGGCGTGAGTGTGCCGGACGCGGTGATCGACCGGATGCGCCGGGCCCAGGAGAAGGGGAAGGAGCACGCGCTTGAAGAGGGCATCGCCATCGCCCGGGAGACGTTCGCCGCAATCCGCGGCGAGGTCCGTGGCCTCCAGGTCAGCGCGCCGTTCGGCCGGGTCCCGTTCGCGCTCCAGGTGTTCGAGGGCGTGCCGGGCATCCAGGCCGCCGTCACCGCGGCGTAGCGCGAGCGTCGACGGTCGGTGTGGGTCGGTCGGAAGGGAGGGACGACGCCCCGCCACGTGTCGGAGACCTTTGCCACGTGACGGGACGGCCACCCATCGGGGGGTGGGCACCTTGGCCGGGCGGCCGTTGCGGCGGCGCGTCCAGCTGCCGAAGATTCGGCCGGCTCGTCTGTTTGTTGAGACGACTCGCGTCCATGAAAGGTTGCATGGGCGGTCGTTCCCTGACCCCTACGGTCGATCCGCCGGCAGGGTTTCAGCGCCGGGCGGGCACCATACAGGCGGGAGTGAGGACGCCATGCGGTTCTGGAAGGGCCATGCGCTGGGCAACGACTACATCGTGGTGGACGTGGCCGACGCACCCCGCACCCCGACCGGGCTGGGCCCCGCGCAGGAGGCGGCGCCGTGGGCGGCGGTGGTGCGGGTGCTGTGTGACCGGCACAGGGGGGTCGGGTCGGATGGGGTGCTCCTGTGCGACACCCGGGCCGAGCCGGTTTCGCTGCGGATCTTCAATCCCGACGGGACCGAGGCCGAGAAGAGCGGGAACGGGCTGCGTATCCTGGGCGCCTGGCTGCACGTCCGGGGGCTGGTGGGTGGGGCGCCGTTCCAGGTGGCGTTGCCAGGCGAGACGGTGACCGTGGTGGTGGCGCCGGGTGGTGAGCGGCCGGGCGATGAGGGGCGGGACAGCGGTCATGACAGCCCGGCCGGCGTCCGGGAGGTGCGCGTCGACATGGGCGTGGCCTCGTTCGACGCCCGGGACGTGGGCTACACCGGCGATCGGCCGGGGCCGGACGGCGAGGTGATGGGGGCGGAGGTGGAGGTGGGAGGCGGGCGGGTGCCGATCCACCTGGTCTCGCTGGGCAACCCCCACTGCGTGGT
>CAYXJH010000267.1:0-3227 GCA_964465415.1 uncultured Gemmatimonadaceae bacterium | reverse complement strand
GGGGGGGGGGGGGGGGGGGGGGGGGGGGGGGGGGGGGGGGGGGGGTGGGGGGGGCGGGGGGGGGGGGGGGGGGGGGGGGGGGGGGGGGGGGGGGGTGCCGATCCACCTGGTCTCGCTGGGCAACCCCCACTGCGTGGTGTTCCCGGACGTGCAGGACCCGGACCGGTTTCGAACGCTGGCCCCCCGCATCCAGGCGCTCTCGGTGTTCGAGCGCGGGATCAACGTGCAGTTCGCGCGGGTCGTCGGGCCGGGCCGCCTGGAGGCGATGATCTGGGAGCGCGGAGCCGGGGAGACGCTCGCCAGCGGATCGAGCGCGTGCGCGGTGGCCGCGGCAGCGGTGCGGTCGGGGCGGGTGGCGGGGAATGCGTTCATCGTGTCGATGGAGGGGGGCGAGGTCGCCGTGGCGATCGACGACGGGTGGCGGGTCCGGCTGACGGGGCCGGCGCAGGTCGTGTTCGAGGGGACGGTACCGGAGGCGGTGGTGGCGGGGTGGTCCCGAACCTAGGTCCGCACGCGGATGAGGAGCCCCACGGCGGCGATGCCGAACACGACGTTGGGCAGCCATGCCGCGAGCTGGGGGTGGAGCGTGCCGGTGTTGCCCGCGGCGCCCGCCACCTTGAAGAGCATCAGGTAGGCGATGGTCACGGCCAGGGAGATGCCCACGCCGTACGCGGCGCCGCCCCGGGGCGCGGACGTGGCCAGCGGCGCGCCGAACAGGATGATGACCAGGGCTGCCACGGGGATGGCCAGCTTCTGCGCGCGTTCCACCATGAGCTCGAGGGGGTTCCCGCCCGAGCGCTGGAGTGAGTGGATGAGCTGACCGAGCTCGGCGTAGCGCATCATGTCCGGGTCCTTTTGCCGGTCGAGGAGCCGGTCCGGTGGCTCGTCGAAGCCGCGCGGCTGGAGCCGGGCGAAGCGGAACGCCCGCTCCATGTCCTGACCGGCCATGAGCCGGACGTAGCCGTCGTGAAGGGTCCAGGCGCCGTCCTCCCAGGTGGCCATGGGCGCATAGATGTGGACGGACGGGACGGCCGGCTCGTCGCCCTGGCGCTCCATCGTGATGCCCCGGATCTGGCCATCCGCCACGTCCAGCCGCCGGATTCCGAAGGCGCGGCCGTCCCGATCCCGGTACACGAAGTCGGCGCGGCTGCCCTGGAACGCCACCCGCTCGCCGACGATCTCCGCTCGGCGCTGGTTGCCGACGGGCACGAGCTCGACCAGGAGGAGGCCGAGACCCATGAGGAGCACGCCCAGGAAGGGGAGCGCGGCGAAGAGGCGGTAGAAGCTGATGCCGCCCGCCTTCGCCGCCGCGACCTCCGAGTGCCGGGTCATGTTGTTGACGGTGAAGATCGTCGCGATGAGGGCGGCGACCGGCAGCCCCCACGAAATGAAGAGGGGCAGCTGGAAGACGTAGCCGAGGGCCACCTGCCCGATGGAGAGACCCTGGTTCAGGTAGCGGTCGAGGTTCTCGGTGACGTCGCCCAGGATGAACAGCAGGGGTGCGGCGATGATGAACAGCGCGAACAGGCGCACGAAGTCCTTCACCACGAGCCGGTCGAGGATCCTCATGCGGGCTCCTCCGAGCGCCGGAACCGCTGGAAGGGGGCGCTCAGAAGGCCCTTGATGGCGTCGGCCATGTCGTCCCAGCCGCCGCCGCGGGTGGTGGCGCCCTCCTTCCCGATCCGCGCCAGCCCCATGAGCGCCACGCCGAGGAACAGGATATTGGGGGCCCACATGCCGAGCCAGGGCGGTACCGTCCCCTCGTCGCCCAGGCTCTCGCCGCCGATCAGGCCGGCATAGTACACGGCGAAGATGCCGATGGACGCGGCAATGACCAGGCCGACGCCGCCCCGTGGGAAGCGGACGGCCAGCGGCGCGCCCAGCAGCACGAAGACGATGACGGCCCAGGATATGGCGAACTTCTTGTGGTACTCGACCCAGTGCACGTTGGCTCGCCGCTCCATGCTACCGGCGCGGTTCTCCAGGGAGTTGATGTCGACGTACGCCCGGCGGGTCACCTCGTCGTAGGTACCGGGGGTCCTGCCGTCCCGGTCCACGAACCGCGTGGTCCGGCGCGGCGAGTCGGCGGCGTAGGGCGATGCCGCGGGGCCGTCCAGGATACGCTCGACGGCGCGGGTCCCGGTGGTCAGGATCTCGGCGCGGATGGACGCGGCCTCGGCCGCGGAGCGCTCGGCCTCGGCGCGGAGCATGCCCAGCGTCATCTCCCGGTCGGACCGGTACTCGGCGTTCTCGCTGCGGGTCAGCTGGTTGCCCACCCCGCGGATCTGGATCTGGTACTGATTGAAGAAGCTGCGGACGAAGCGCTCCGGGTTCTGGTCATCGATCTGGTTGATCCAGCCGTCGTAGAGCATGAGGAACAGGTCGGTGTGCGTCTCGTTGAACGCCATGACCCCGCTGTCCGCATACACCGTCCTCGCCTCGGTCGGCTCGCTGAAGTCCCAGATGACCACGTCCTCGAGCTCGTTCGTCGCCGACCGGATCTCCGCGGCCTGGAGGTAGTAGCGGGCCCGGCTGCTGCCGTCCGTCCGGATCGCGTTGATCGTCTGCGTCTTCAGCTGCAGCGTGGGGGACTTCCGCTGAATGTCCAGCAGCAGGATCTTCAGCTTGTGGTTCGTCTCCGGAAGGAGCGTATCGTTGAACCAGAGCATACCGCCACCGAACAGGGCGGCGACGAAGACGAGGGGCACGAGGAGTCGGTTCAGGTTGACTCCGCTCGCCTTGAGCGCGTTGATCTCGTTGTCGGCGGCGAGCTGGGTGAACGCGTAGAGCGTGGCGACCAGGACGGCCATGGGCAGCGTGAGCGCCAGGATGTGCGGCAGGGAGAGGACGAAGACCTCCGCCATCACCGACCACTGGAGGCCTCGACCGGCCAGTCCCTCCAGCCGCTTCGCGATCGTGTTGATCAGGAGGATCCCGGTCAGCACGCTGAGCGCGAAGAAGAACGGCCCGACGTGGGCCCGGAGGATGTAGCGCGTCAGAATCCACATGGGTCGTTCGTTGTCGCTGTGTCGCGCAAGTCGTTATGATACCTTGTGTTTCCCGGACTTACAATCTGTGTGACCGCGACGACGCCGTACCCCGCCGCGGCGGCGTGGCGGCGGCCAGGACACGCACAGGCATGAGCTTTACCAGGTACCTGCCCCTCCTTCTCCTGCTGGGCGTCGCGCGCGCCCAGGCGCAGGAGCCCGTGCGCCCGGGTCCGGGAC
>CAYXJH010000266.1:0-5073 GCA_964465415.1 uncultured Gemmatimonadaceae bacterium | reverse complement strand
GCAGCGCCGCGGGGTGGCCGAGGATCCGCGACGCACGACCGAACGCGGCGCACCGCGCTCTCGCTCGCCTCGAAGCCGGCGGCGTCCTGCGCGGGATCATCACCCAGAACGTGGACGGGCTGCATCAGGCGGCAGGAAGTCGCGCTGTCATCGAGCTGCACGGCTCGCTCGCGTGGGTTCGCTGCCTCAACTGCGGTGCCGGCTCACGGAGATCCGCTTTCCAGGCGCGGCTAGTGGCGCTGAACCCGGCCTGGCGACGCTTCTCGGAGCGGGCCGGGCCCCTGCGGCGACGTCCCGGCTCGCACGAAGGCCAGGCGGCGCCGGACGGCGATGCCGACCTCCCCGAGTCGGCCACCGAGGGGTTCAACGTTCCCGCCTGCGAGGCGTGCGGCGGGGTGTTGAAGCCCGACGTCGTGTTCTTCGGTGAGAATGTGCCGAAGCCCCGGGTCGCGGACGCCTGGCGGCTGTTCGAACCCGCCGAGGTCCTCCTGGTGGCCGGCTCGTCGCTCACCGTTTATTCCGGGCGACGCTTCACCGACCGCGCCCGCGCGGAGGGCCGACCCATCGTCATCGTCAACCTGGGACCGACCCGCGCCGACGACGCGGCCGCCCTCAAGGTGGAAGCCCGGCTCGGCCGGACCATGTCCGGCCTCGCCGACCTCCTCCTCGACGCACCAGCCCGGGAGCCTTGCCCTCAGTCGTAGACGACGCGCGTGCTCTTGTCCACGGTCGCGCCCACCACCGCCCCGGCGGCACCACCCACGGCGGCGCCCACAACGGCGCCCTTCACCCGGTTCGGACGGTGCACCGCGGCGCCGACGACCGCACCGATCCCCGCCCCAATCGCGGCATCACGCTTCACGTTCGTCTCGGTCACCACCCTCGGCTGTGGCGCCGGCGCGGGTGCTGGATAGTACACGGGCTCCGCTGCCGTACGACCGACCGGCTGCGAGCGAGGCCTGGGCGCGGGCGCAGTCCGTGCCGGCGCCGCAGCTACCGGGGCCATATCGGCAAGCTGCACCCGGGCACTGTCGATTTCGCGGGTGGCCAGCGCAAGCTCCACGTCACGCTCCCGTTCGAGCGCATCCAGCGTGGCTCGAACCTCCGTCAGCTGACGCTCCAGCTCCTGCTCTCGCGGCGAGGCCTCGGCGCTACCACCGCACCCGGCTGCGACCACCATTGTGGACATTACCAGGCCCGAAATGAGGACACGCATCTGCTCCTCCTGCTTCTTCCTGTGACGTCCCGAACACCCCGTTCGTCGCGGAACTACGCCGTTTCGACAGCTCAAGCACCGATCGACGAGGCGGCCTGACGGGGTAATACAAGGGCAGGTTCGGGGCCGAACGGTGGACTCTGGTAGCGCTGTCAGTCGAAAGCTTCCGCACCGCGGCGATCATCCGACTGGGAGGGCACGGCTTGACACCCGCGGACGTCGTACCACTCTGCACTTCTGAAGCGCGATGCGGCTCAGGTCACGGGTCCGAGTTGTGAGTCTGGCTCCAAGAATCGTTCTTGGGTGCATCGTTTTGCTGCGGCGGCTCGGCGAGCCACCCGATCGGCATGTTTGGATGGGTGAAAAGTGGAGAGTGGTACGGCGTCCGCGGGTAGCGGCGTCCGCGGGTAGCGTCCGGGAGCCGGCCCCGCGGTAGCGGCTGGGGGATGCGGACATTGCCTCACCTTCGACCCGGTCCTATCGTGCTCGGTGCCCGGGCGGGCATATGGCGAGGCGGGCCTCCCGCGGCCGAGCCTCAACCCCGGAGGCGGTGACGGTGAACTTCGACAAGGCGACGTGGACGTTCCGCAGCGCAATCCCGCGCTGGGCGATGCAGCGCCCGGGGCTCACGCTAGCCGGGCTCGGTGCGGTGACGCTGCTCTTCGCAGCGCTCATGCCGCGGATCCAGATCGACACGGATCCCGAGAACATGCTTGCCGCGGACCACCCGTCCCGGGTTCAGAACGAGGAGATCAAGGACCGGTTCTTCCTGCACGACCTGGTGGGAATCGCCATCGAGCCACGCACGCCCGGCGCGCGTCTCTCGGTGGAAGACCTCCAGCGGGCCCATGAGCTCGTCCGGTTGCTGGAGCGGATGGACGGAGTGGTCTCCTACGACATCCTGAGCGTCTACACGAGCGATGACATTCGGGGCGAGCTGGGCGCCCTGGACGTGGACCGTTTCCTTGATTCCCCGCCCACGGACCCCGGCGTGGTGGGCCGGCTCCTCCAGCGCCTCGAGGACCATCCCGTGCTCCGGGGCGTGCTGGCCGGGCATGACGGCGTCGGGCTCGCAATCTTCGTCCCGATCCGGGACAAGTCCTACGCGTATTCGGTTCGCCGTGACGTGCTCGAATACTGGGGCGCACTCCCGGACGACGCCGGCACGCTCCACGTCGCCGGGCTGCCGGTGGCCGAGGAGACGTTCGGCGTCGAGATGTTCTTCCAGATGGCAACGGCCGCTCCGCTGGCGTTCGTCCTGATCGGACTCCTGATGTGGTGGTTCTTCCGGAGCGTGAGCCTCGTCGCGTGGTCCCTGACCCTTGCCGCAGTCACGGTGATCTGGGTGATGGGCGCGGTCATCGGGCTCGGGTTCACGGTCCATATCATGAGCTCGATGATCCCGATCTTCCTGCTGCCGATCGGGGTCCTGGACAGCGTGCATATCCTGAGCGACTTCACCGATCGCTTCGTGCCCGGCCGCGACGACCGCCGTACGGTGATGGCCGGGGTGTTCGAGGAGCTCGGCGTCCCGCTGCTCTTCACCTCGGTGACCTCGGCCGTGGGCTTCATGTCGCTGGCGCTCACGGGGATCCCCCCGGTCCGGGTGTTCGGCGTCGCCGTTGGCCTGGGCATCCTGCTCGCATTCTTCCTGACGCTCACCGTCCTTCCGGCCGGCCTGATGCTCTGGTTCTCGGAGCCTCGGGCGGCGGGGCGGGGCGGGCTCATCGCGCGGTTCTGCCGTTCGAGCTTCGGCGCGGCTCGTCGCCACCGGGTCCCTGTCCTCGCCGGAACGGGCCTGCTCGTGGCCCTGGGTCTCTACGGGATCACCCTGATCGAGGTGAACGACAATCCCACGCGATGGTTCAAGCAGAGTCACCCGATCAGGCAGGCGGACACGTTCTTCAACGAAAGGTTCGCCGGCTCCTACCCCGCCTACCTCGCGCTTCGAACCGAGCCGGGCGGGTGGTACGAGCCCCGGATGCTCGCCGAGCTGGAACGGGTTCTGGAGCGAGTCGACGAGCATGAGGTGGTGGGAAAGACCACACACCTGGCGGGCATGGTGCGGAAGATCCATTTCGAGCTGAACGCCGGGCAGGTGGAGACGCCCCTGCCGGGCACGAGCGCGGCGGTGCAGCAGTACCTCTTCCTCTATGAGAACAGCGGGAATCCCGAGGACCTCTACCGGCTGGTGGACCCGGAGGGCTCGGAGGTGAACGTGTGGTTTCACCTCCTCAGCGGGGACAACCAGGACATGGCCGCGGTCGTCCGTCACACCGAGGAGGCCCTCGAGTCGGCGGGCCTCGCGGGCGTGCGTGAGATCACCTGGGGCGGAATCACGTACGTGAACCTGGTCTGGCAGCAGGTGATGGTCGCCGGGATGGGTTGGGCGCTGGTCACCGCCTACCTGGTCATTGCGTTGATGCTCTGGCTCTTGTTCCGGCGCGTGCAGTGGACCGTCCTGGCCCTACTTCCCCTCACTGTCACAATGGTGCTGATCTATGGGGGGATCGGGTGGCTGGGCAAGGATTACGACATGCCGATCGCGGTGCTCTCGGCCCTGAGCATAGGGATCGCGGTGGACTTCGCGATCCACTACATCCAGCGGACCAGGCAGTACATGGACGAGGCGGCCGGAGGGTGGCTCGAGGTCTGTGATCGGGTGTCGGGCGAGCCGGCCCGGGCCATCGCCCGCAACGCGGTGATCATCGCCGTCGGCTTCCTGCCCCTGCTCATCAGTCCGCTGGTCCCCTACGTGACCGTAGGCGTGTTCATGTTCCTGATCATGGCGATTTCGGGCTTCGCGACCTTGGTCGGGATGACGGCGGGAATGGAGGCGTTCCACGATCTGGGTCCCCGGGCGACACGTACGGACGACAAAATGGCCCTCGAGCACGAACCGACCGCCCCCCGACCCGACCGTGTCCACGCGGGCGTCCGACCCTGGAGAGACGAACGATGACGCAGCGATTCCTGGCCGCCCCGGCTCTCATACTCCTGGCCGCCGTCGCGCCCCCCATCGTCGCGGCCCAAAACCCCGACGTCAGGGAGCTGGCGGTCCGGGCGTACGAGGCCGCCTACTTTCCTGGAGAGGATGTCCAGTGGGAGGTCCTCCTCGAGATCACCGATCGCCGGGACCGGGTCCGGACCCGGGAGCTGGAGGTCCTGCGAAGGAACACCGGCGCACACGAGCAGAAGTACTACGCCTATTTCCACGAGCCCGCGGCGGTCCGTCGGACCGTCTTCCTGGTCTGGACCCGTGGAGCCGGCGACGACGACCGCTGGCTCTACCTGCCGGCCACGGACATGACGCAGCGGATCACCGGGCGGCAGAAGCGGAACTCCTTCGCGGGGTCGGATTTCGCCTACGAGGACGTCACCGGCCGGCACCCGGACCAGGACGACCTGGAGCTCGACGGCGAGGCCGACCTGGACGGCCGCCCGGTATGGGTCCTACAGGGAACGCCCCGCGACCCGGGCCAGGTGGAGTTCGGGCATTACCGGATGTACATCGACCAGGCGACCCACCTCCCCCTCAAGGGCGAGTTCTACACGCCGGGCGGAGAGCTGCACCGGACGCTGACGCTGGACGCGTGGGAGGAGATCGACGGGTACGTCACGCCGACGAAGCAGCGGGTGGTGAACCACCAGAGCGGCTCCACGACGGTGGCTACCATGTCGGGGATCCGGTACGACCAGGGGCTGCCGGAACGCATCTTCGAGCAGCGCTATCTCCAGCAGCCGCCCACGCCGTACATCCAGCCGCGCAGGTGAGAAGCGCGCTCACATGAGGAGCCGGGGATCGCGGGCCGGCCTTCGGCGCGTGGTGGTCGGGGTCGCGCTGGCCGTCGCGCTCG
>CAYXJH010000265.1:0-5083 GCA_964465415.1 uncultured Gemmatimonadaceae bacterium | reverse complement strand
ATGCCCCGCTCCCGCAGCGCGTCCATCTGCCGGCGGTGGATCCCGGCCACGAACGACAGGTGGTCCACGCCGCGACGCTCGCGGTCGCACCGGAGGCGCCAAGCGCAGATGTCGCAATGAGCGACGGGATCGGGAGCGACCTGGAGCTCCGGCGACGGCGTCGCCGACACAAACCGGATGAACCGGTCCCGGATGGAGCGGAAATACGCCGCGTAGTCGGCGACCCGGAACGACTCCTCCCGCGCCTCCGGCCCGCCCAGGGCCAGGTGGACCCGGTCCGGCATGCGCCCCTGGACGCGCGCGACGAGGTCGGCGTAAAGCAGGACCTGAAGCAGCGCGCCGCCCTTCGCCTCACGAGCCAGCTTCGTGTCCACCACCTCGTACGACCACGGGCCCAGATCGCTCGGCCGGTCCACGCGCAGCAGGAAGTCCGCCTTGCCGACCCACTGCCCGTCGAACAGACCCGCCTGGAAGACGACGTCCGCGCCGCCCCGCATGGCGTCCGCCGTCGCCGAGGCGTGACGCGCCCAGCGCTCCCGGTACGGCAGGTCCGGTGGCGGCTGGGACACCTCGACCACCGACCGACCCTCCGTGCGCAGCCCCTCCAGGTACGCCCGCTCATGCTCCTCGCCCCTCAGGCGCAGCACCTCCAGCCCCGGGTCCTCGAACCGCGGCGGTTTGCCAAGCCCGTCCATCGCCACGGCCCGGTCCAGCAACGTCACGTGGGGACAGGCGAGGAAGTTGGTGAGGTCTGTGGCGGAGAAGAACAGCTCGGGGGCGGAGAACAGGTCGGTCGCTTCAGCTTTCATCGCTGCGCGGGCTCCAAGGTGCTCGGGGCTCGGGTTGCCGGGCGGGGGGTCATCAGTACGGACGGTTGGGAATATAGTGGAGTTAGGGCTCGGGTGCGGGTGCGGGTGGGGGGTGAGGTGGACTGCGGGTGGGGGTGGGGGTGCGCGTCGGTGTCGGAGCGGGTACGGGGGTCGGGGGCCCGGTGGTTGGGGCGTGCCCGGCATCCTTGGAGGTCAAGCCAGGGTAGCCGGTACCGGTCGGCGCCCCTATTCTGTCCGCGTCTCAATGACCAACCTGCGCCCCCCGGACCTTCGCCCCATGCTCATCCGCGTCGTCGCCTGCATCATCGAACGGCACGGCCGCCTGCTGGTCTGTCAGCGGCCGGTCCGCAAGCGGCATGGCGGGCTGTGGGAGTTCCCTGGCGGCAAGCTGGAGGAGGGGGAGACGGCGCTGGACGGGGCGCGGCGGGAGCTGGGCGAGGAGCTGGACCTCAAGGTGTCGCGGGTGTGGCCAGTGGAGTTCGCCATGGTGGACCCGGGATCCGAGTTCCGGATCGAGTTCGTACCGGCGGAGGCGGAGGGCGAGCCGCGCTGCATCGAACACACGCGGATCGCCTGGGTCGAGGAGGCACGGCTGCTCGAGCTCCCGCTGGCGCCGAGCGACCTGGCGTACGTACGGTTCCGGACAGGACACGACCAGCCGGTCCGATAGCCGACGCTCCGCCACCAGCCGCTCCGGCGCCGGCTCCCACCCCTCCACGAGCTCGACCTGGCGCGTGGCCGGGAGGAGAGGTACGAAATATGACGTGCCCTTGTCCACGCACCCTTCTCACCGATCGGAGGAACGCCATGACACGAGAGGACAGGGGTCCCGACGAGATCCGGCGGCGGGCCGAGCAGGCTTCGCCGGGGGAGGTCGATGACGGGCTGGAGGCGGAGGAGGAGGCATCGGCGGAGGCATCCCAGCGACCCGGGCCCCGGGGCCGGATCGGGGGCGTGAACCGGGACGAGCCGGGCGAGGAGACCGCCCGCCGACAGGCGCCGGAGGGCGACGAGGACAAGGCGGGCTGACCCTCTCGGCGGCGGACCGCCGCGGACGGCACTCTGCCCGCTGTGATCAGCGGCCTCGGTGACGTGGCGACGGACCGTTGGCCGTATTACTTCGCCTGCTCTTGACAAGAACTCTTGTCAAGACTAGTCTGCCGCCATGATGGACGTACGCGTCATCGAGGAGCCCGCGGCGGCATCCGTGGCACTGGACCCCGTTCGCAGTCGGCTGCTGTCGGAGCTTCGCGAGCCGGCTTCCGCCGCGACACTGGCCCACCGCGTCGGCCTGGCGCGGCAGAAGGTGAACTATCACCTGCGAACCCTGGAATCGCACGGCCTGGTGCGGGTGGCGAGCGAGAAGCGGTGGGGCGGGATCACGGAGCGACGCCTCGTGGCGACGGCGTCATCGTATGTCGTTTCGCCCGGCGCGCTCGGCCCGGTGGCGGCGGACCCCGAACGAGAGATGGACCGACTGTCCGCGAGCTATCTCATCGCGCTGGCCGCACGAGTCGTACGTGAGGTCGGCGACCTGTACCGTCGCGCGAGCGAAGCCGGCAAGCCCCTGGCGACGTTGTCCGTGGACACGGTGATCCGGTTCCGATCGGCGAAGGACCGGTCGGCATTCAGCCGGGATCTGACCGAGTCGATCCATCACCTCGTTGCGAAGTACCACGACGAATCCGCCCCGGGCGGACGTTCGCACCGGCTCGTGCTCATGGCCCACCCGCTACCGAAGCCGGACATCCCCAGAACGGATACCCGAACCGAGGAGTAGCCATGCCAGTGAAGAAGGACAGCGATGGGCGACGGTCCGTCGAAGCTGAAGTTGAAGTCCCCGGCTCACCCGAGGAAGTCTGGCGCGCGATCGCGACGGGCCAGGGCATGTCGTCGTGGTTCGTGCCGACCACGATCGAGGAGCGGGAAGGCGGTACCACGGTGAGCAGCTTCGGCCCGGGCATGGACTCGGTCGCGACCATCAAGGCGTGGAATCCCCCGCACAGCTACGTGGTCGAGACGGAAGATGGACCGCTCAACGTCGCAACGGAATGGATCGTCGAGGCCCGCGCCGGTGGAACCTGCGTGGTGCGGGTGATCCATCGTTGGTTCGCCGACTCCGACGATTGGGATGGAGAGTTCGAGGGGCACGCGTACGGCTGGCTGTCCTTCTTCCGGATGCTGCGGCTGTATGTCACGCACTTTGCCGGGCAGACGTGCTCGGCCTTCGACCTCGCCGCCTTCAGCGACGCCCCGCCGCCGGAAACCTGGCGAACCGTCAAGAGCGCTCTGACGATCGACGAGGAAAACGGACACGTCGCGTCCGCTCCGGAAGCACCGGCGCTCTCGGGCGCGGTGGTGGCGGGGATCAGGGACCCGGAACACGTGCGCGCCCGTGAGAGCGCCCCCCAGGTCAGGGCGGTGCTGGAGGGCATGGGGGATGAGGACCCGGAGTTGCTGATCCGGCTGGAGCGGCCGGCTCCGGGGTTCACACACCTGTTCGTGATGGCAATGGGCGATCAGACGATGGTGTCGATGCGCTTCTTCCTTTTCGGCGATCAAGGGGCCTCGGCCGCGGCGAAGGCCGAGCGCGAGTGGAACGGCTGGCTCGCCGAACGATTCTCCCTGGAAATGGCCGGCTAATGGTCACAGTTGTCCGAATCCTGACCGCGGTCGCTCAGAAGCTGACGCGGGTCCCGAGCTGGACCTGGCGGGTGCCGAAGACGCCGTTCGGCTGGCCGAAGCGGAGGTTCGGGCCCGTGGGGGTGTTCAGGGTCCCGTCGAAGGAGGCGTAGTTCGTGGTGTTGAGAAGGTTGAACGCCTCGGCGGTGGCGCTCACGCGGGCGCGGCCGACGGTGACGTCGCGGGTCAGCCGGGCATCCACGACTCGGTACCAGTTGCGCCAGCGGTCGGACGGGACGCGGTAGCGGCGGCCGTCGAGCCAGTCGTCGAAGCGAAAGTTGTTGCCGTTGAGGTCCGTGCCGGCAATGGCCTGGTAGGGTCGCGGGCTGGCGACGGTCGTCACGAAGGACAGCCGCACGCCCAGTGGCAGCGGGGCCATCCCGGACAGGACGATGCGGTGGCGCTCGTCGCCGCTGACGCGCTGCATGACGTAGTAGCTCTCACGGGCCGCCGCCGGGACGGATCGGTTGGCGAGGTCCCAGTCGGCCCTGGCGTCGCCGAGCGTGTACGCCAGGTTCAGGCGCAGCTCCGCGCGGGGCTCCCACGTGAGCTGCGTGAGCAGGGCTCGGTAGCGGGCGCGGGCGAAGTCGTCCCAGACGCTGATGTCGCCATGGTCTTGCGAGAGAGCGCGTCGCGGAGGCTGCGCCGAGCTGTCCAGCCAGTTCAGGTTCAGCTCGGCGAACAGGTTTCGCACATCCTGCCGCACGAAGTCCACGTTGAGCGCCAGCCCGGACGCCACGCGCTGCCCGATGCCAACGGACCACTGCCGGTTCTGCGGCGCCTCGAGCGTGTTCGACACCAGCACGAGCGAGGTGTGGCGGCCCCCGCCGGCGAGCACCCGCTGCCGCAGCTCGTCGGGATCCGTGGTGCCGGGGTCCTGGACGACGTACGTCCGCCAGTACGCGTCGCGCTGCTCCTGGAACGCGATGAACGACGGCACCCGGTCGTGCATGAGGCCGAACCCGGCCCTCAGTGTGGTGCCGCCGTAGCCTGCCACGTCCCAGGATACGGCCACGCGCGGCGAGAAGTTGTCGAGGTCGTCCCGGCGATCGCCGCGGTTGAGGTACGGCTGCAGCTCGGGCAACGACGCGATCACCGGGTCCTCGGCCCACGGCACCGCCATGTCGTTGTTCATCAGTCCGAGGTCTGCGTCCCAGCGCAGGCCGGCCTTCAGCGTGAGGCTCGGGGCCGGGCGCCACTCGTGGCCGAGCCAGAGACCGGCGACCCAGCCCTCGGACCGGACGAAGGCATCGCTGTCGGCGAGCGGGTCCCGGGTGCCCACCGCGATCAACGCGACGGGCGCGCTGCCGAAATCGAAGAGCCCGAGCTTGAAATTGGGGAAGAAGTTCGAGATCCGCACTCGCGCCAGCTCCACGCCCGCGTCCAGCAGGTGGCTGCCGAGGCGGTCGTCGAAGGCGAGGGTCGTGCGGTTCACGAGGCGGAGGTGGCGCTCGGCGATGGAGAACTCGGGCGCCGGCGCGCCGATCCGCAGCCCCGGATACTGCAGGACCGGCTGGGGGTACAGCGCGCGGCCGCGGTTCGACCAGCCCACCAGCTGCAGGCTCAGCTCG
>CAYXJH010000264.1:0-5083 GCA_964465415.1 uncultured Gemmatimonadaceae bacterium | reverse complement strand
CACGCCACCAGCGGGAGACCCAGGGAGCCAGCCAGCGCCAGCGCCCAGGCCCAGCGCCCTCCCCAGCCCTGCGCCCGTGCGGCGCTCTCCCCTACCCACGCCGCCAGACCCAGCAGCGTTGACACCAGCACGCAGTACAGCAGCCATGGCCCGATCATGACGCCCTCCCCTTCAGTCGGTCGTCCAGAAGGCGACGCATCCGCTCCAGCTCGTCGTCGCTCAGGTCCCGCTCCGAGACCAGCTGCGTCAGCAGCAGCTCCGGCGAGCCCGCGAACACACGGTCCACCAGGCGGCCTAGGGCGCTGGCGCCCGCCGCCTCCCGCTCCACGAGCGGACGGTACAGGTAGGCCCGGCCAGGGCCGTCGTCGTGGGTGACGTGCCCCTTCTCCTCCAGCGTGCGGAGGACCGTCAACACCGTGGTGTACGCCAGCCGGTCGGGCAGCCGCTTCCGGACATCCGCCACCGTCGCCCGGCCCAGCTGCCAGAGCACGGCCATGATGTCCAGCTCGCGGTCGGTGAATCGTGGCATGCTGACGCTCCTGGGTGGTGTCTCCCGCCTGTTAACTACGAAAGTAGTAGAGCCCGTCCGACGTGTCAACTAGTTCGTTAGTAACAGCGGCCTACCGGAACGGTGCCCAGGCCAGCAGAAGCCAGCCGGCGAGAAAAGCCGTCCCGCCGATCGGGGTGATGGCCCCGAGCCAGCGGGGCCCGCCGAGGCCGATGGCGTAGAGGGAGCCGCAGAAGATCAGGATCCCGGCCAGGAAGAGCCACCCGGCGGCGGTGGTGGTGGAGGCGGGCCACCGTGCGGTCGCCCAGGCGACCGCGAGGAGGGCGAGGGCGTGGTACATCTGGTAGCGGGCGGCCAGCTCGAAGATCTCGAGGCGATCGGGCGGGAGGCGCGCTTCGAGGGCGTGCGCGCCGAACGCGCCGGCGGCGACGGCGAGGAAAGCGGCGAGGGCGCCGAGGGCAAAAAAAGTTCCGGTCATGGCTGCGCTGCGTTGGGGTGCTCGTCCGGGGCAAGTTGGGTTGCCGGGTCCGATCGCGCCATGAGCCGTGGGGCCGGTGGACGGGAACCGGCGGCCGTGCCGGGTGTCTGAAGCACCACCATGCGAAAGAGGTTGACGAAGCGTCGGATGGTGGTCCTTCTCGGGCTGGCCGTGGTGGCCGGCTCGACGTTGTTCTGCTCGCCTGGCTTCGTGATCCGCGCGGGTGTGGAGGAGGCGAAGATCCTGAGCCGGCGTCAGCCGATCTCGGACGTGATCGCGGACCCGGCTACGTCGCCCGAGACGCGATCGAAGCTTGAACTGGTGCGGATGGCGGCCACGTTCGCGGACCGGGAGCTTGGCCTAAACGTGGGCGACAGCTACACGACGTTTTCCCAGATCGACCGTGACACGCTGCTGCTGGTGGTGACGGCGTCGCACCGGGACGCGTTCCGGGCGCACACGTGGTGGTTCCCCATCGTGGGCCGGGTGCCGTACAAGGGGTACTTCAATCCGGATGGCGCGCTGGCCGAAGCGGCGCGTCTGGCGGATCGGGGTCTGGACACGCATGTGCGTCCCGCGGGCGCGTTCAGCACGCTGGGCTGGTTGCCCGACCCCCTGCTGAGCACGCTGCTCAACCGCGACGAGATCTCGCTGGCGTCGACGGTGATCCACGAGGTGACGCACAACAGCATCTTCCTGCCGGGCCAGGTCCGGTTCAACGAGAGCTTTGCGAACTTCGTCGGGGATATGGGCGCGGCGGAGATGTTCTGTCGTATCGAGGGCGAGGATGGGGCACGCTGCCGGGCGGCGCGGGAGAGCTGGGAGGACGCCATGCGGTTCGGCGCGGCGTTGCAGGGCCTGGTGTCGTCGCTGGAGGAGCTGTACGGGCGGGACAACCTGACGTCGGAGCAGAAGATCGCCCTGCGGGAGACGGTGATCGACCGCTGGCGTGTGGAATACGAGCGGGACGTGGTCCCGCGGCTCCACCGTGCGTTCAGGACGTACCACGAACGGCCCATCAACAACGCGACGCTGATCGGCACGCGGCTTTACTACTACCGCCTCGACCTGTTCGAGGAGGTGTACCGGGCGATGGGGGTGCCGCTCAGGGACGCGATCCGCGCGATGATGGACGCCGCCGAGTCGTCGCCGGACGACCCGTTCGGGGCCATCGAGCGGTTGGCCGCGGTGGCCGGCCCGCCTATAATGACCGCCCCCACGACCACGGAACGCTGACGAGCTGGACCTATATGGCAGACGACACGAAGTACGCGGCCTCCGAGCTGGAGAGGAAGTGGCAGGCCAGTTGGGCCGCGGAGGGCGCCAACTCGCTGGACGAGAAGACGCTGCTCGGCGCCGAGAAGCCCTTCCACAATCTGATGATGTTCCCCTACCCCTCCGCCGAGGGGCTCCACGTGGGCAACATCTACGCGTTCACGGGCGCCGACGTGTACGGGCGCTACATGCGGCTTCGTGGCCATACCGTCTTCGAGCCCATCGGCTTCGACGCCTTCGGGATCCACAGCGAGAACTTCGCGCTGAAGGTGGGGACGCACCCCATGGAGCTGATCCCGCGGAACGTGGAGAACTTCACGCGTCAGCTGAAGCGGATCGGCGCGATGTACGACTGGGAGCACACGGTGGACACCACCGACCCGTCGTACTACCGGTGGACCCAGTGGCTCTTCCTCCAGCTCTACCGGGCCGGGCTGGCGGAGAAGAAGGAGGCGCCCGTCAACTGGTGCCCCAGCTGTCAGACCGTGCTGGCCAACGAGCAGGTCATCGCCGGCGCGTGCGAGCGGTGCGGCACGCCCGTCGAGCAACGTTTCCTCTCCCAGTGGTTCTTCCGCATCACCGACTACGCCCAGCGGCTCCTGGACAACCTCTCATGGATCGACTGGTCGCCGACGACGAAGAAGGCGCAGGAGAACTGGATCGGCCGGAGCGAGGGCGCCCAGGTCCGGTTCCCGCTGGCGCCAGGGGCGGGCGCGGATGAGGCCGGGTCCGGCGAGTTCATCGAGGTCTTCACGACCCGGCCCGACACGCTGTTCGGCGCCACGTTCATGGTCCTGGCCCCGGAGCACCCGCTCGTGGACCGGCTGACCACGACGGGCCGCCGAGCGGAGGTGGAGGAGTACCGTCGTCGCGCGGCGGCCATGGACCTGGTCTCGCGCAAGAAGACGGAGAAGCAGAAGACGGGCGTCTTCACCGGCGGGCACTGCATCAACCCGGGGACGGGCGAGCGGATCCCGGTCTGGATCGCCGACTACGTGCTCATGGAGTACGGGACCGGCGCCATCATGGCGGTGCCGGGTCATGACGACCGGGACTTTGAGTTCGCGACGGAGTTCGAGCTGCCGATCGTGCGGGTGGTGGCGGGCGAGGGCGAGGACGGGGTGTCCCCGCTGGAGGCGGCCTACCTGGGGGATGGCACGCTGGTGAACTCGGGCGAGTTCAGCGGCATGCCGTGGCGTGAGGGGAAGCGGGCGATCACCGAGTGGCTGGCGGAGCGCGGCCTGGGCGAGGCGCGGATCAACTATCGCCTCCACGACTGGTGCATCTCCCGCCAGCGGTACTGGGGTCCGCCCATCCCCATGATCTACTGTGACGCGTGCGGAACGGTGCCGGTCCCGGAGGAGGACCTGCCGGTCATCTTGCCACATGTCGATAACTACCGACCCGATGCCAGCGGGATCAGCCCGCTGGCCCGGGTCGCGGCCTGGTACCGTGTACCTTGCCCGTCGTGCGGCGGCGAAGGCAGGCGGGAGACGGACGTGAGCGACACGTTCCTGGACAGCGCCTGGTATTTCCTCCGCTACCCGTCGGCCAACCTGCACGACCGTGCGTTCGACACAGCCCGCACGAGGCGCTGGCTGCCGGTGGACATGTACATCGGCGGCGAGGAGCACAGCGTGCTCCACCTGCTGTACGCGCGCTTCGTGACCATGGCGCTGCACGACATCGGCATGCTCGACTTCGAGGAGCCGTTCGAGCGTTTCCGCAAGCACGGGCTCATCATCCGCGAGGGCGCCAAGATGTCCAAGTCGAAGGGCAATGTGGTGGTACCCGACGAGTACATCGAGGAGTGGGGCGCGGACACGTTCCGCACCTACCTGATGTTCCTGGGGCCGTACCAGGAGGGCGGCGACTTCCGCGACCAGGGACTGTCGGGGCCGTACGGGTTCCTGAGCCGGCTCTGGGACACCGTCGTCCGTGACCCGCTGGGCGATGAGCCGGTGTCGGGCGACCTGGAGCGGAAGCTCCACGCCACCATCATGAAGGTGACCGAGGACCTCGGCTCGCTGAGCTACAACACGGCGGTCGCGGCCATGATGGAGTATTTGAACGCGGTCCGGGGCGGCGGTCGCCGGGCGAACCGGGCCGAGGTCGAGCCGCTGGTCGTGCTGGTGGCGCCGTTCGCGCCCCACATCGCCGAGGAGCTCTGGCAGCGGCTGGGGCACGAGCAGCCACTCTTCTCCCGACAGGCCGCGGCGGGCAATCCGGTCCTCTGGCCGAGCTACGACCCGGACCGGGCCACGGCGGACACCGTGGAGTTCGTGGTCCAGGTGAACGGCAAGCTGCGGGCGCGCATGCCCATGCCCCGGGGCATTGCCGAGGCCGACGCCCGTTCGGCCGCGCTCGCGGATGAGAACGTGCGCCGCCAGCTGGACGGCGGGACCGTCCGCAAGGTGATCTTCGTCCCGGACCGGCTCATCAACCTGGTCGTGGGGTAGCGGGAAATCCGCGTCTCGGAGCCCTTCGCCATGGAGGGGAATCGGCCCTGATCGCGGGGTTGACACCCCCCCTGGGCCCGGCTAGTTTTCTCGTCTGACGCGGGGTGGAGCAGTCTGGTAGCTCGCCGGGCTCATAACCCGGAGGTCGCGGGTTCAAATCCCGCCCCCGCTATTGGCATGGCTCTCACCCGGCCCGCCCGCCAGAGTCCGACGCTGGGGCGGGCTTTTCGTCGAAAGGCGGAACGAGCACGGGCGCCGGGGCCGCGCCGGGTCGAGGCGAAATCGCTTGGAGCTGGACGTTGGCCGAAGGGCCAGGTAGCTCAGTTGGTAGAGCACACGACTGAAAATCGTGGTGTCGGCGGT
>CAYXJH010000263.1:0-5097 GCA_964465415.1 uncultured Gemmatimonadaceae bacterium | reverse complement strand
AGCCGGCCGATCAACACCTGCCCGGCTCCAGCCATCGTCGTGGGGCGGGCGTCGATGTAGTACGAAGAGCGGGCACCGCTCGACAGGACGAAATCGCCTCGACGGACGGACCGGGCCCGTAGCAGGTCCTGCAGTTGCTCGCGGTCGCTCAACGACATGGGAAACCGGGGTCGATGGCGTGGGCCGGGCCCCGGTGTCCGCCGTCGCGGGCCGGTGATCCGATCGATGTCATGGGCTCCTCCCCTCGAGGTCCGCGAAAAGGTGCGACGTGCCCGGCGGGCGTGCAAGAATCGGGAGTCCGGATCGCTGGCGGGCGATTCCCCGACATCGTTTTCCTCCATCGCCCCACCCCCGGTTGCACCGTACTCCCTACAGTGATGGGGATGCCACCGCCTTATCGTTCCCTACCCGGGGAATCCTCCCGGTAAGGAGGGCTCGAGGTGGCGCACGTGATACTGGTCG
The DNA here is from genome assembly GCA_964465415.1 of uncultured Gemmatimonadaceae bacterium. Taxonomy (GTDB): domain Bacteria; phylum Gemmatimonadota; class Gemmatimonadetes; order Longimicrobiales; family RSA9; genus SLCC01. Next base: position 4,635 of record CAYXJH010000263.1, on the reverse strand, counting down.
CAACGGACGGAGGTCGGACGGCGACGAGCGCGTTGAAATTCGCCGCGACGTTCGCCGCGACGGAGGGCGCCGCCGTCGAGATCATCGCGGTGGTCGAGCCACTGAGCGATCTCCCCATGCCCCTGCCCCACAGGGAGGAGCTCGAGCACGCCAACGCCCGGGGTGTGGCGGAGCGGGTCCGGGAGCATGTGCGCCAGGCGATCGGGCCGGTCGACTGGCCGGTCCACGTCCGACTGGGTCGCTCCGCCCCCGCCATCTGCGAGGCGGCGAACGCCCGCGGCGCGAACATGATCGTGCTCGGCATGGATGGCCGGAAGGCCGATGCCAATGCCACGGCCGTCGAGCTGGTCCACCTGTCCGAGATCCCGGTGTTCGTCGCCCGGGATCCCAGGGTGCCCCGGACGGCCGTCGTGGGCATCGACTTCCGGCCTCCGTCCGTGCGGGCCGCGCAAGAGGCGCTGCGGCTGGTCGGCCCGGAGGGGGTGCTTCACCTCGTACACGTCGAGCCCTCGCTAGACTTCCCGGCCGCATCGGTCTGGGACTGGAGCGGCTGCTACGAGTGCGCGGTCTCCCAGGGCTTCGCCACGCTCGTCGCGGAGCTGGAGGCCATGGGCGCGAACGACGTCCGCACGGTGAGCCGTGCAGGCGACACGGTGACCGAGCTCCTCATGGCGGCGGAAGAGCTGGACGCGGACCTCCTGGCCATCGGCAGCGACGGTTATATCTGTAATGGTCGCGTGGTCGTCGGTCGGGTGGCCCGGCGGCTCATGGTGGAGCCACCGCTCTCACTCCTCGCGACGCCCGTGCTGACGACGTCGGAGGGCACCGTGGTCGACGTGGCCGCCATCCGGCCTCAGAGGGAACCGGCCGTCACGGAGGCATGACGAACGGCCACCTGTTCACCTCCGCCAACCGCTCCGCGCGCCGCCGAATGGGGCAAACCCCGACTTGACACCCGCAAGCGGGCAGGCCACGCTGTCGGCCCCCAGCGCGTAATGGCGCGGAGCGCGACCCGGATGCCCGAGGCGAACGGATCATGAAGACGGACATAGAAATCGCACAGGCGGCGACGCTTCAGCCGATCACCGAGATCGCCGACAAGATCGGCCTCGGCCCGGACGACATCGTTCCGTACGGTCGCTACAAGGCCAAGATCCCGCTGGAGCTGGCCCGAGAGGATGCGAAGCCGCGGGCGAAGCTGATCCTCGTGGCGGGGATCAATCCGACCGCAGCCGGCGAGGGGAAGAGTACAGTGGCCGTGGGCCTGGCGGATGCGCTGACGCTGCGGGAGAAGAACCCGGTGCTGGCGTTGCGTGAGCCGAGTCTGGGCCCTGTGTTCGGGATCAAAGGTGGCGCGGCGGGGGGCGGGTACTCCCAGGTCGTCCCCATGGCGGACATCAACCTGCATTTCACCGGCGACTTCCACGCCGTGACGGCGGCCCATGGCCTCCTGTCCGCCATGCTGGACAACCACCTGTTCCGGCCCAACACGGCAAACCTGGATCCTCGCCGGATCACGTGGCCCAGGACCGTGGACATGAACGACCGGGCCCTGCGCCAGATCGTGGTCGGCCTGGGCGGGATCAACGGGGGCATCCCGCGGGAGGACGGGTTCGTCATCACCGCCGCGTCCGAGGTCATGGCCATCTTCGCGCTGGCGTCCGGGCTCCAGGATCTGGAGAAGCGGTTCGGCGACATCATCGTCGGGTTCAGCCGCGACCGGCAGCCGGTTCGCGCCCGGGACCTGAAGGCCGAGGGCGCCATGACGCTGCTCATGAAGGATGCCCTGGCCCCGAACCTGGTCCAGACCCTGGGTGGGACGCCGACCCTGGTGCACGCTGGCCCCTTCGGCAACATCGCCCACGGCTGCAACTCGCTGGTGGCCACCCGAACCGCCCTCCAGCTGGGCGACTACGTGGTGACGGAAGCCGGCTTCGGCGCGGACCTGGGGGCCGAGAAGTTCTTCAACATCAAGTGCAGGACGGGCGGCCTACAGCCGGCCGTGGCGGTGGTGGTCGCGACGGTGCGCGCACTCAAGATGCACGGCGGCGTCGCCAAGGGCGATCTGGGGAAGGAGAACGTGGACGCCTTGAAGCGAGGCCTCGAGAACCTCCAGGGCCACGTGGAGAACATCCGCAAGCACGGCGTCCCCCCGGTCGTAGCCCTGAACCGGTTCACGGCGGATACCGATGCAGAGGTCCGGACGGTGCTCGACGCGGCCGGGATCTGGGGCGTCCCAGCCGTGGAAGCCGATCCGTGGGGCTCCGGGGGGGAAGGCGTCCTGGAGCTGGCCGACGCGGCGGTCCGGGTCGCAGACGAGGGTACAGCCCAGTTCCAGCCCCTCTACCCTCTGGACCGGGGGCTGGCGGACAAGATCGAGACCATCGCGAACGAGATCTACGGCGCCGACGGCGTGGACTTCCTGCCCCAGGCACAGAAGGACATCGCGCAGCTCGAGTCCATTGGCATGCGGGACGTGCCCATCTGCATGGCCAAGACCCAGTACTCCTTCTCCGACGACCCGGCCAAGCTCGGTCGCCCGCGCGGCTTCCGGATCACCGTCCGCGAGGTGACGCCCTCCGCCGGCGCCGGATTCGTGGTGGCCAAGACCGGTGACATCATGACGATGCCGGGGCTGGGCGCGACGCCCGCCGCGGAGCGGATGAAGGTGGAGGGGGACGGGACGATTCACGGCCTGTTCTGACGACTTCGACATCGACATCGACTTCGACTTCGACTTCGACTTCGAACGGCGTCGAGGGTTTCGGTCCGAGGACGCGAAAGGATCGGTGGGGGCTTTGTGCGCGGAGCCAAAGCTGGGGCTCGCTGCGCTCGCCCTGCGCGCCGGTCCGCGGCCGCCGTTCGAAGTCGAAGTCGAAGTCGATGTCGTGTCTACCAGCCGCACGTCCTCCCGGCGTTCTGCTCGTCCAGCCACGTCTGGAGAGGCGCGAAGTAGTCGAGGATGGCGGTCGCGTCCATCTCGCGCTGGCCGGTGAGGGCTTCGAGGGCGTCGGGCCAGGGGCGGCCCATGCCCATCTCCATCATGGCCTGGAGGCGGTCGCCGGCGGCGCGGTTGCCGTAGATGGAGCAGCGGTGGAGCGGGCCGTCGTAGCCGGCCACGTCGCACAGGGCGCGGTGGAACTGGAACTGGAGGATGTGGGCCAGGAAGTACCGCGTGTAGGGAACGTTGGCCGGCACGTGGTACTTCGCGCCCGGGTCGAAGTGCTCCTCCGTGCGCTCGACGGGCGCCACCACTCCCTGGTACTGCTGGCGCAGGTCCCACCAGCCGCGGTTGTACGCGTCGGGTCCGATCTCCCCCGAGAAAACGCGCCAGCGCCACTGGTCGACCAGGAGGCCGAAGGGAAGGAACGCGACCTTGTCCAGCGCGTCCCTCATGAGCAGGCCCAGATCCGCTTCGGGCGGTGGGACCGTTTTGATCAGGCCGATCTGCCGGAGGTAGTCGGGTGTGACGGAGAGAGCGACGGCGTCGCCCAGCGCCTCGTGGAAGCCGTCGTTGGCGCTGCCTCGGAAGAGGTACGGCTGATGCCTGTAAGCCCGCTGGTAGTAGTTGTGTCCCAGCTCGTGGTGGATCACCTGGAAGTCTTCGGCGTTCACCTCGATGCACATCTTGATGCGCAGGTCCTCGTCGTCATCGATGTTCCAGGCGCTGGCGTGGCAGACCACGTCCCGGTCCCGGGGTTGGACGAACATGGACCGCTCCCAGAAGGTCTCCGGCAGCGGCTCGAGACCCAGGGACGAGAAGAACCCCTCGGCGGTCCGGGTCATGGAGAGCGCGTCGTAGCCTTCTTCCCGGAGCCGCTCCGTCACGTCGTAGCCCGGGTCGGCATCGGGCGGCGACACCAGGTCGTAGATGTTGTTCCATGCCTGCGCCCACATGTTGCCCAGGAGGTGGGCCGGCATGGGTCGGCCGGGCCGTACGGTGTCGCTGCCGTACGTCTGCTCGAGGCCCGCGGCCACGTGGCAGTGGAGCGACTCGTAGAGGGGACGTACCTGGTCCCAGAGACGGTCGAGCTCCGCGGCGAAGTCGTCCGGCGCCATGTCGTAGTTCGAGCGCCAGAGCGCACCCACGTCCGGGTAGCCCAGCTCCCGGGCGCCCTCGTTGCCCAGCTCGACGAAGCGCTGATACTCGGCCCGCATGGGCACGGAAACCGTCCGCCAGCCCGTCCAGATCTCCCGGAGCAACGCCTCGTCCCGCTCCGTAGCCAGCATCCTAGTCATGTCCTGCAGGTCCCAACAGGTCCCGTCCTCCCGGCAATACTGCCCACGGCCGTACGCGCTCTCCATCGACGTTCCCAACCGGGTCAGCTCGGCGGTCTTGGCGGGGTCGGCCGGCGCCGGCATGGTGATCCCGCCCCTGAGGATGTCGATCTTGCGGCGGACGTCCGGATCCAGGCCCGGAACGTCGGCGAAGCGGGCTGCCTCCTGCGCCAGTTCCACGGCCGCGCTCAGCCACGCCTCGCTCGCCTGGGCCGTCAGGATCTCGGTGTCATGGGTGATGTAGGTGGACTGAACCCACGACGCCCGGGCGGCTCGTTCGGCCAGGTGGGCAAGCCGGGCCTCGGCGGCCTCGATGAACGCCGCCGCCTCACCGGCTGAAGCCACGGTGGTTTCCGC
>CAYXJH010000262.1:0-5099 GCA_964465415.1 uncultured Gemmatimonadaceae bacterium | reverse complement strand
GCCCGCCCTCGACGGCCGCCACCGTGGCGTCCGCCGCGTCCGCCACGTGCACGAAGGACCACACGCCCGTGCCACCGCCCACCAGCGGGAACTTCCGCCGGCGGATCCCCTCGAAGTATCCGCCGCCCGGCGTCATCGCCGTCCCCGGGCCGTAGAAGGTGCCGTAGCGCAGGATGACGCCCTCGGTCCAGTCGGCGCCGAGGACCGCTGCCTCGACGTGACGGAGCGCCGCAACGGTTTCTCGCATGCCGTCCGGAGGTGACGGGTCCGTCGGGTCCAGCTCTGTCTTCACCGGGCCGCCCGTCCGGGCCAGCAGCATGCCGGAGCCGATATAGCTCTGGGCCACTACCCGTCGGACGCCCGTCGCTCGGGCGGCAGCCAGCAAGTTATCCGTTCCCTCCGTGCGCAGCCGGTTCGTGGCTGCCAGCATGATGTCCGGCTTGCTGGACCCGACCGCACCGAGGAGCGCCGTAAGCTGATGGACCACCACCTCCGGCGCCGCACCCTCCACCGCGGCCCGCACCGCTTCGGGGTCCAGCGCGTCTGCCACAACCCCGCGCCCGCCCAGCGTCGCCACAAGCCCCTGCTTCGACTCGCTCCGGATCATGCACGTAACGTCGTGGCCGCGACCCACAAGCCGCGGGACGAGCTGTCGACCGAGTGCGCCCGTGGCCCCCGCTACCAGGACCTTCATCCTTGATCGGCCCTCCTGCGATCCAAACATCCGGCGAACGGTGCGGATTCTCGCCCAAGTCCACGACGAAATGCTGGAACCAGACCCTCACCGTCGAGCGACGGCCAAGCCCAACGACTGAGCGTGAGCCCCGGCGCGATCACGCTGCCCGAGCCTCTGCCCCGATCCCCGGTTCCGCCGCCGTCCTCCACGACCCTATGGTCAACGGGCGTGCCACGCCAGCCCACACGCGCGCGCCGATAAGAACGCCTGTCTCCAAGAACGCCTGTCTCCGGCCGGCCTGCACCAGCGAGGACAGCTCCACAGTCGTGATTCCGCAGGCGCACGTATTGCGCGGATCTCGCCGCCGCTTTCACTTCCGGATCCCCCACACCGGAGCCATTCATGCGACGACGTCACTTCCTCCAGAGCACGATCACCGTTGCCGCTGCCGCCACCACCGGTCTCACCGCTGAATCGCTCGACCCATTCCGGGCGCTCGCGGGCGACGGGGTCGACGCGGGACGATCGCCTCGCCGCTCCGATGGGCCGCTCCGGCTGAACTCCAACGAGAACCCACTGGGCCCGTCGGAATCGGCGCGGCGGGCAATCCTCGGGGGGATGGCGGAGGCCAACCGGTACACGCACGCGTTGGCGGCCCCGTTGCGGGCGCGGCTGGCGGCGCGTCATGGCGTGGCCGAGGAGTCCATCGTGCTGGGGAACGGGTCCACCGAGGTGTTGCGCATGGCGGTTCAGGCGATGGCCGGCCCGGCAGGCTGGGGACTGGACGGCGGTCGGCGCGCGCAGCTCGTGGTCGCCGACCCGACGTTCGAGCACGTGGAGGATTACGCCGTGCCGTGGGGGCTGGAGCTGGTCAAGGTCCCGCTCACGGCCGGCCAAGCCCATGACATCGGCCGGATGCGGGAGGCGGTGGCGTCCGCGCGGGTGGCCGTATCGGACGGGTCGGGCGTTGGCCCGGGCGTCGGCGCGAGCCGGGCCGCGCGTCCCGTTCTGGTCTACATCTGCAACCCGAACAACCCGACGGGGAGCCTGACGCCGAGCGCGGACGTGGAAAGGTGGATCCGGGAGGCGCCGGGCGACGTCGTCTTCATGGTGGACGAGGCGTACGTGGAATACGTGGACGACGCCTCGTACCGGAGCGCGCTGCCATTGGCATTGGCACAGCCGAATGTGGTGGTGGTCCGGACGTTCTCGAAGGTGCACGGGCTGGCGGGGCTGCGCCTGGGCTACGGAATCGCGCGGCCAGAGACGGCGCGGCGGATCGCGGCGTACAGCGGCCGCAGCAACCTGAACGCGTTCGCGCTGCTGGCCGCCGGCGCGTCGCTGGACGACGACGTCCACGTCCGCCGCTCGCTCGCCGTGAACGCCGACGCCCGGCGCATCACCCATCAGCTCCTCGACGAGCTCGGCCTCGCGCGGATCCCCACCCACGCCAACTTCGTCATGCACCGTGTGCCGGGCGAGCAGCGGGACTACATCCGGCGGATGCGGGAGGCCGGCGTCTGGGTCGGACGCCCGTTCCCGCCCATGACGGGATACAACCGCCTGTCTTTCGGCACGGTGGAGGAGATGGGTCGGTTCGGGGAGGTGCTGCGGGGGTTCCGGGCGCGGGGTTGGGTCTAAACCACCCCGGAGCCAGGGGTTGTCAGGAATTTCCTGATCCACGAGCCCGGCACAGATCGGGGATGATTCCCTACTGTGTTTCCTGCTTCCGTAATGAATGTTGGTGGCATCCCGGGAAGCCGCCCTGGGGTCGTGTCATTCCGACAAGGAGTCGGCCGTGGACGCGCAGAGCGATTCGAACGGCAGGCCCACCCTCCTGAAGGCATTGTTCATCCTGGTCGCCTCGCTGGTCCTCGGAGCCATCGGCTATGCCGGCTGGATCGTGATCAGCTACTGGGACCGCGTAGGCGTTTGAGGAGGCCCGCCATGACCAAGAAACAGGCCGTGCTCTTCTTCTTCGTCGTGACCGGGGTGTTCACGGCGGTGTTCATCGGCTTGACGATCCACAGTCATACGCAGTTCGGCGAGCTGACGAACGCGCACCTGATTACCGACGAGGTGCTGGCGGGGAAGGATGTGTGGCACCACAACAACTGCGTGAACTGCCACACGCTGATGGGGGAGGGCGCTTACTACGCGCCGGACCTCACGCGGATCACGAACCACCGGGGCGAGGCGTACCTGGCCGCATTCATGGAGGACCCCAGCCGGTTCTACTCGTGGGAGGAGCATGGCCGGGTGATGCCCACGCTGCAGTTGAGCGATGAGGAGATCCGGAACGTGATCGCCTTCCTGGAGTGGATCGCGGCCATCGAGAACTACGACTGGCCGCCGCGTCCTATCCTGGTCACCGGGGGGGCGGTCCCCTATCCGGGGGCACGGGAGCCGGCGGCGGCGTCGGACGAACCGGTGGCGCTGGGGGAGGCGCTGTTCCGGTCTTCGCCGCCAGCGTGCTTCACGTGCCATTCCACGTCGCCGGGCGTGGTGCTGTCGGGACCGCCGGTGGCAGGGATCGCGGGCCGGGCGGAGGAGCTGGTGGCGAGCGAGAAGTACACGGGGTCGGCGACCACGGCGGAGGAGTACGTGCGGGAGTCGATCCTGGAGCCGCACGCGCACATCACGGAAGGGCCCGACTTCTACGCGGTCAACGACCGGTCCATCATGCCGGACAACTACGACGAGACGCTGACGCCCGACCAGATCGAGCATCTGGTGGCATACCTCATGTCGCTGCGCTGAGGAAGGAGACTACCGATGCGGTATCGCACACAGGCGGTCGCGTACTGGTACTTCGCCATTGCTCTCCTTCTCTTCGCGCTCCAGCTGGTGTTCGGTTTCCTGATGGCGTCGAAGTACCTGGGACCGGACCCGCTCCAGGCCGTGCTGCCCTTCGACGTCACCAAGACCCTGCACACGAACCTGCTCATCGTGTGGATCCTGATGGGGTTCCTGGGCTCGGCGTTCTACGTGGTGCCCGAGGAGTCCAGGGTGGAGCTGCACAGCCCGAAGCTGGCGTACTGGACCCTGGCGCTGCTGACGGCGCTGGGTGTGACGGCGGTGGTGGGGTACCTGTTCGGCTGGACCGAGGGCAACAAGCTGCTGGAGCAGCCCATTCCCATCAAGCTTGGCCTGGTGGTGGTGTTCGGTCTTTTCGGCTACAACATCGTCCGCACCATGGCGAAGGGGCCGAAGGTCACGGCCACGTCCCTGATCCTGGTGGGTGGCATCTTCGGGGCGGCCCTGCTCTTCCTCCCAGCGCTGATCCCGTTCAAGAACTACACGGTGGCGACCTTCTACCGGTGGTGGACCATCCACCTGTGGGTGGAGGGGGTGTTCGAGTTGATCCAGGGGGCGCTGTTGGCGTTTCTGCTGATGCACCTCACCGGTGTCGACCGGACGAAGATCGAGAAGTGGCTCTTCATCGTGATCGGGCTGACGTTCGCCACCGGGCTGATCGGCACCGCGCACCACTACTTCTGGATCGGCGTACCGGAGTACTGGCTGCCGCTGGGCGGGTTCTTCAGCGCCATGGAGCCGCTGCCCTTCCTGGGCATGGCGGCCATGGCCTATGTGGCCCTCCGGGGAATGGAGCGACGGCCGGCGAACTTCATCGCGCTGCACTGGACCGTGGGCAGCGCCATGGTCGCGCTCATCGGGGCCGGCATGCTGGGCTTCGCCCACACCTGGCCGGCGGTGAACCAGTGGACCCATGGGACGCTGATCACGCCCATGCACGGCCACCTGGCGTTCTTCGGGGCCTACGGCATGATCATCCTGGCCATGATCAGCTACACCCTGCCCTTCGTCTCGGGTAATCCCGACGCCGAGGTCCGCCACGGTGGCGTGGGCCTGTGGGCGTTCTGGCTCATGGTCGCCGGGATCACGGGGATCACACTGAGCCTGGGCGCCGCCGGTCTGGGCCAGGTCTACCTGGAGCGGATCATGGGACTGGGCTACCTGGAGACACAGGAGCGGATCCAGGTCCACTTCCAGATGCTGCTGGGGACGGCGTTCCTCTTCGCCATGGGAGTGCTGCTCTTCCTCTTCGACTTCTTCGTCCTGAACCCGAAACGGGGCGAGATCGTAGTGGAGCAGGTGGACGAAATCTACGAGCCGGTCGCCTGACCGGTCGACGGAGGCTCGCTGTGGCGAGAGGTTCAGTCCATTGACCTCCCGGCAGGCGAGCGCCGTCGGACCCCGCGCAGGTCGTTCAGGCGCCTGGCGGCTCAGCCGGAGGTTCCCGGGCGACGATTCAGAGCCGGGTCGCGTCTCGCAGGCCGCGGATCGCCGCGTCCCACTCCAGCTGCTCTTCCATGGCGCCAGGGGTGCGCGAGGGCACGGGCCCGGCGCGCACGGCCTGGCTCGCCGCATCCGCGGCAGCCCAGCCTTTGCGTGGGCCGGT
>CAYXJH010000261.1:0-5100 GCA_964465415.1 uncultured Gemmatimonadaceae bacterium | reverse complement strand
CGGGGGGGCCGGCCGGTGGCGTCACGGGCGGCCCGGGCGGTGGTTCCGGAGGCTGAGCGTCCCCGGTCGTGTCGATCAGCCCGGGGGGCAAGGGGGGCGGGGGTGTCGGTGCCGGCAGCGTAGCAACCCGGCCGGTAACGTTCAGATAGTAGGCGGTCACGGCCGTCCCCGCGTCCGCGTCCGCTTCGATCCGTACCTCCAGGAGGCCGGGCTCCGCGGGCGAAACGTAGGCCGTAAAGCGGGTCACACCGTCCCGGTTGACGCCTACCGCGGACGCGGGCTCGCCGTTGATCCGCACCGCCGCTACGCGCTGCGGATGGTGTACTTCACCGATCACCCGCAGCGACTGCCGGGCACGGACGTTCGCGGTGTCGCGCGTGTCTCCGCTCCACTGCGCGGGACTCTCGATGACGATGGCGGGCAATGCCGGCGGCGAAGGTTCGGGCTGTCGGACTGGACGGCGCGGTGTCCGCGACGGGACGGGAGGGGCGCTCACCGTGTCCTGCGTCTCGGCAACGACCGTCGAGTCCGCGGTCTCCCCGATCCCGGGTGTGGGCGTGGTCACGATGGTGACATGGCACCCCGCGACGAGCATCGCGAACAGGGCCGGCGTGGCGGCGACTGATCGGCGCATGGTCGTAACTCCTGCGTCGGAGAAGTAAACCAGTACACCGGGGAGTGCCCACACAATGCCCCCATGCACCCCGCGAGTCAATGACGACGGCCGGCCCTGTCAACGTATGTCGAGCAGCTCCACGTCGAATACCAACGTCGCCCGTGCCGGGATCTCGCCCCGGCCACCCTCGCCGTACGCCATGTCGTACGGGATCACGAGGAGCCGCTGTCCGCCTACGCGCATGCCGGGGATGCCTTCATCCCAGCCCCGGATGACGCGACCCTCGCCGATGGGCGTGGACAACGGCTCGCCCCGATCCCGGCTCGAATCGAACTGGGTCCCGTCCGGCAGCCAGCCGGTGTAGTGGACCACCACCGTCTGACCCCGCTCCGCGGCGGCGCCCGTGCCCGCGCGCAGATCCTCGTAATACAGACCGCTGGGCATCCGCTCCATCCGATCCAGGTCCACGTTCAGCTGCGGCGCATACGTCCGGGCCACGCTCCTTTCGTTGCCCGCCTCGTTGGCGGCTTCCGGTGCGGGCTGCCGGGTCTCGTTGCAGGCGACGGTCGCCAGCAGCGCGGCGGCGACCAGCATCGTGCGAATACTCACCTCTCTCCTCCTGCTCAGTGATGTTCGCCGGCGGCCGCCGCCGGTCACGGCGACAACCTACCACACCCGGATCGGTGGCGCGCGGGGCGCGCGAAATCGCGCGGTCGACCGCGCGGGATCGCTCGTTTCAGGCGTCCTGCCAGCCAACAGATCGCGGCATGAAGCGCCAAGATTGGCGTGTTTACGCGAAAAATCCATTCTGCGTCATGGTGGTCCCGGTCATGCCTTAGTGAAGGTCAGAGGCGGCCAGACGGTCGCCAGCAACACGGAGAAAGAACCATGCGGACATACACCGAGAACGCCCGACCCACCGTCAGCCGCGACATGGGACTCGCGGGCCAGCTGGTCGTCGGCAGCACCGTGAGCACCGGGCTCCTCCTCGGTGGCTACATGGTCGCGATCATGACGCTGGCGGGACGGATGAACGGAAACGCGGTTCTGCTGACCAGCGTCGGCCTCTTCCTGATCGGGTCGCTGGTTGGCCTGGTCCTGAGCACTGCCGTGGCGCTGGCCGGCCGGGACGCAGGCGTGAGTCTGGAGGACGCTGGTTACCAGGTCGCGAAGGGCGTGCTATACGCGATCCCCGCAACCATGGTGGGCGCCATGATCGCAGGCTGGATCAGCATGGCCGTGATCGCGGTGTACCTGGGGAAGACCGCTCCCCTGGTCGGGTCCATGGTCGCCGCGGTGATCGCCGCGCTCGTGATGGTGGCCACGACCCGGCTGGCGTGGGAATCGGCGGTCAACGTCGCCCAGCGCGTCCGCCAGATCATCTGATTTCGAGAGCAACCCCCGGCAGGGGTGAGGGCTCCGCGGCAGTAGCACCGTCGCGGGGCCCTTTCTCATGGCTTCGCGGAGCCGGCCCATCGTCGCCCGTCAGTTCAGTCGCCAGATTGCCCCGTTCAGAACGGCCGCGAACGAGACCCACAGCAGGTAGGGCACGAGCAGCCACGCCGCCACTCGGGAATGCGGGCGGAAGAGCACAGCGGTCGCCACGATGGCCGCCCACAAAGCGAGGATCTCCACCAGCGCCCAGCCCGGCTCGCGCAACCCGAAGAAGATGCCGGACCAGGCGAGGTTCAGGACGAGCTGGGCGGCGTAGACCGTCAACGCCAGCGCCGCACCGCGGAACCCGGACGCCCGCCATACCAGCCACGCCGCCACCGCCATCATGATGTAGAGCACCGTCCATACGGGCCCGAACACCCACGACGGTGGGTTGAACGCCGGCTTCTCCAGCGACATGTACCAGTCCGGCATCGCCGAGCTCGTGAACACGCTCCCGACCGCCGCCACGACCGCGGATGCCGCCAGGAACCCGCCCAGCACGAACCACTGCCTGGGGCCTCGCTCCCCGACCCCGATCACGATGCCGCCCCGACGCTCAGAACCATTCCTTGTGCCGGAAGAACCCCAGCAATCCCAGCGCGATCATCAGCATGAACAGCATCACCGCCGGGTACCCCCAATACCACTCCAGTTCCGGCATATTCCACGGGCTCGCCTCCGGATCGAAGTTCATGCCGTAGATCCCAACGATGAACGTCAATGGGATGAAGATGGTGGCGATGATCGTCAGGACCTTCATCACCTCATTCATGCGCTGGTTCACGCTCGACAGGTACACCTCCATCAGGGCGCTGGCCATCTCACGGTAGTTCTCCAGAAGGTCGATCAGCTGGACCGTGTGGTCGTACGTGTCTCGCAGGTAGACCTGGGTCTCCGGCGTGACCAGCGGAATCGAGTCGCGGTACAGCTGCGCCGCCGCATCTCGCACGGGCCACAACACGTGGCGTAACGCGATCAGGTCCCGTCGAGCCGCGTGGACCACCCCCACCAGCTCCTTGCTCGGCGACTCGATCACCGCCTCCTCGAGAAGCTCCATCCGAGCCCCGAACTCCTCGAGGATCGGATAGAAATGGTCCACTACGGCGTCGAAGAGGGCATAAAACAGGTAATCGGCGCCCTGTGCCCGTATCCGCCCGCGTCCCTGACGCAGCCGCTCCCGGATCAGGTCCCAGCAGTCGCCGGGCCTCTCCTGGAACGTCAATACCCACCCCTCTCCCAGGAACAGGCTCAGCTGCTCCGTGTCCACCCGCTCCGCCAACGACGCCATTCGGGTCACCGCAAACAAACAGTCCTCGTACTCCTCCACCTTCGGCCGCTGGTGCACGTTCATCACGTCCTCCAACGCAAGACGATGGAGGCCGAAGATCGTTCCGATAGCCGCGATCGACTCGGCATCGCCGACCCCGTCCACGTTCACCCACAGTACCGGCCACCGACCGCGGAGCGCCTCCAGCTCCGACGGCGACGCTACTTCCAGCTCCTCGAACGCCTCCGTGCCGTACCCGAACGCCCGGATCACCGGTGGATCCGCGTCCGGGTGGGAGGTCAGCGTACCTGGCGCAGTGCCCGCAGGATGACGACGTCGAAACGAGTGGGTCCTCGGCAGCGGGACACCCGCCCGCCGGAGCTCCCTTCCGAGACGCCGCGTGCCCCACAACGCCGTCCAGGCCACCGCTCGTGGGATGGCCGCCGCAGCGTCCAGGGTCGCGCGCGCCGCGTCGCTCGCGGTCGTCAGGGGATCGGAATGACGGTCCGGGGGTCGGTCGCTGGCCATGGGGAACCAAGATAGCCGTGGCGAGGCCGCGCGAAACAGACCCGGCTGGTTTCCAGGGAGCCAGCGGGGCGGCGTCCCCTCACAGGCCTATCGATTCCGGTGGAGTCGCTCCGCCGCCTTCACGACCCGCAAGGGACGGCTCGGCTTCGTCAGCACTGCGTCGCATGTCGCGCGCGCCGCCCGCACGTCCGCCGACAGCGCTCGCGCCGTGAACGCCAGGATCCGGACGTCCGGGCCGCCCAGCGCACGGGCCGCGGCCGTGAACGGCGAATAACCGGGCACGTCCAGGGGGAAGTCCCCGACGATCACGTCCGGCCGGCCCTCCGCCACCAGACGCAGCCCCAATTCCCCGGTCGCGGCCTCCAGTACCTCGTGACCGCTGTGCTCGAACGCGGCCCGCAGGATGACGCGCGTATCCGCGTCGCTGTCCACAAGCAGGATTCGTAGGCTCAACGCTGCTCGCCCTAGACGGTGAAAGGTCGGCTCTCCCGGAGCACCGGCCGCGACGGCCCCAGAATATATCAAACGGCCGAAACCGACACAATATCCCCCATTTCCCCTTGCACTTACGACCAACCGAATCGCACCAGCTCGGCACGCTGCTGGTCGATCGGCCGGACCTCGACACGAACGTAGTCGCCGGGCTGATGATCCCGCAGGCGGTCCCGCGCGGCGGTCGCGCCCGCCGGCACGACGACGATGACGGTGCCACCCTGTGTCATGTTCAGGGCGAAGGTGCCCGCGCCAGCGTCGATGTCGCCGAGCGTGCCCTCGATCCGGAAGATATCGGGCTGCGGAGCGGGTGTGGTGCCCCCGGTCCGCTCCTGCACCGGTGTCCTGACCTGGATGAGGTCGGTGTAATACCCCCGCTCGACCTGGTGGACCCTGGCATCCACGATGTCGCCCCGCTCCAGCGCGGTGATCGGGTATTGCTGGTTCTGGTAGATCACCTGGGTGTTCTGATCGTAGAGGATCGGGCCCTGTCGTCCCTCCTGCGTCCGGACGATGACTTCCTGCCGGGCCTGCCGGACCTCCTGGATCTCCACGGTAGCCACACCCGCCTGCCCCTCCGGCCCGGGGGCCGTCAGGATGTCGCCCAGCGCCCCGAGCCCGCCTGCGCAGCCTCCCGCCAGCAGCCCCACCACCAGAACCGCCCCGACCGCTCCGAAACGTCCCTTGATATCCGTCACCATGATCGCCTCCCGATCCTTCGAGTATGTGCCGGTCAAGTGCAACCGTGGTGCCAGAATAA
>CAYXJH010000260.1:0-5114 GCA_964465415.1 uncultured Gemmatimonadaceae bacterium | reverse complement strand
CGCGGGACAGCGGGCCAGGACCGAGCGGAACCGGACGGACCTGGACCGCCAGCGGTCCGGTCTCCGGGCGGCGGCCGAGCAGGCGCGTGCGGAGGCCGTCGCCGCTTCGGAAGAGGCGACGACCCTGGAGGCGGAGCTGGCCCGTCTTCAGAGCCGCAGACAGGACGCAGACCAGGCGCTGGCGGCCCGGCAGGGGGCCTGGGAAGAGGTCCGCGACGAGGTCGCAGAGCTGCGTATCTCTCATGCCCGCGAGGAGGCCGGTCTCGCGGAGCTCGATCGCCGCCGGAGCAGCGCCGAGGCTTCTCTCGCCCATGCCGACGGCAGGCTCGGCTCCCTGGATACGGAGGAGGCCGAGCACACGGCCGCCCTCGCCGAGTTGGAGGATGTAAGGGTGGGAGGCGCAGCCGAGCTCGAGTCGCTGTTCGCCGACCGGGACCGAACGGCCGGCAGGTTGAGCGAGTTCGATGCGCGGCTGGCGGAGTCGAGCGCCCAGATCGAGGCCCTGGAGCAGAGGTCGCGCAAGCTGAGGCAGATCACACAGTCCAGTGGCGACGAGCGTCATCGGATGGAGCTCCGCCTCACGGAGGCGGTGGCCGCGGAGCATCGGATCCGGGACCGGCTCGAGGTGGAGTGGGACCGCCCATTCGATCAGCTGGTCGAGCGCGTCGAACCGGTGACGGGCGAGTTGGAGCCGCTACGGGCAGAGCTCCAGCAGCTCATCGTCGACATCGAGCGCCTGGGGCCGATCAACATGCTCGCCATGGAGGAGCACGACGAGGAGAAGCAGCGCCTGGACTTCCTCAACGCCCAGCGAGCGGACCTGGTCCAGGCCCGTGATGACCTCCAGAAAGCGATTCGCGAGATCAACCGCACCGCCCGCCAGCTCTTTGTCGACACCTTCGAGCAGGTGCGCGCGAACTTCAAGACGACGTTCCAGGCACTCTTCGAGGGTGGCGAATGCGACGTCTGGTTGGCCGATCCCGACGACCCGCTCGAATCGCCCATCGAGATCTCCGCGTCACCCCGCGGTAAGCGGACCCAGCGCATCCACCTGCTGAGCGGGGGCGAGCGCGCGCTCACGTCCCTCGCCCTCCTGTTCGCCATCTACCTGGTCAAGCCCAGTCCATTCTGCGTCCTGGATGAGGTCGATGCGCCCCTGGATGATGCCAACATCGCCCGCTTTCTCACCATGTTGGACCGATTCAAGGTTGATACCCAGTTCATCGTGGTCACCCACAATCCCCGGACCATGGAAGCCGCGGACTGGGTGTACGGCGTCACCATGGAGGAGCCGGGCGTCAGCTCCGTCGTGGGTGTCCAGCTCGGCGACGTCGTCGACCGGGCCGTGGCGCTCGGCTGAGCGCGGCATGATCGTCAACCTGGCGACGCCTTGTCCCCAATGAAACTCACCGTGGTGGGCTCGGGCACCGCAGCCCCCGAGCCCGACCGCGTCTGCTCGGCCCTGTTCCTCGAGGTTGCGGATACCCGCATACTCCTCGACTGCGGGCCCGGGGCGGTTCACCACATGGCACGGTTTCGCCTCAGCTGGCAGCGCATCGACCACCTGGTCGTCACCCACTTCCACAATGATCACATCGGTGACATTCCGACGCTGTTCTTCGCCCTGAAGTGGGGCACGTCCGAAACGCGTTCCGCGGCGATGAAAGTCTGGGGGCCCGCCGGCCTCCAGGATCGCTTCGACCGGATGGCGGCGGCGTTCGGCGACCATGTGGGGGATCCGGGATTCCCGGTTCAGCTCATCGAGCTCCGCCCCGGCTCCGGCCCTAGTCTGGCCGACGGCGTTTCGCTGGCGTCCGCGCGCACCGCGCACACGAACGAATCCCTCGCCTACCGGATCCAGACCGCCTCGGGGCCCAGCCTCGGATACACCGGTGACACCGGGGCCGACCCGGCACTGGGCATATTCCTCGCCGGCGTCGATCTGCTGGTCGCCGAATGCGCCTTCCCGGACGACGAGGCCAGGGACAACCACCTCACGCCGTCGAGCCTCGCGGCCCTCGCCCGGGCCGCAGACCCCGGCCGTCTCCTGGTCACTCACGTCTATCCGAGTCTGGCCGCTCAGGATATTCCGGGGCTCCTGCGCGCGGCAGGGTGGACCGGCGAGACGACTCGGGCGGAGGATGGCCTCGAGATCCGCCTGGGCACCGGTGCCGAACCAGGCTGAGCCCGTTCTACGGATAGCCTCAGCCCATCGAGCCATTCCCGGTCCGACGGTACGACGCTACCCTACCGGTCCATGGCGCGGCCCCACCGATTCGGTCGCCATGCGGAGGCGCTGGGCGCTTCACACCTCATCGCCTGCGGGTGGCGGATCCTGGAACGTAACTGGCGCTTCCACCACAAGGAGATCGACCTGGTCGCGGAGCGGGCCGGCGTCGTGGCTTTCGTGGAGGTAAAGGCGAGGAGTGCAGACGGGTGGGGCCACCCGCTCGAGTCGATCACGGCGGCCAAGCGACGCGATCTGGCCGTCGCGGCCCGCGCCTGGATCGCCAGCCGCGGACGCCGTGGCCAGTCCTATCGCTTCGACGCGATCATCGTGGAGCGTGGCGGCGACCGTACGACCGTGGAGCATTTCGAAGACGCGTGGCGTATGGGCTAGGCGTGCGACCCGCGGCTCAGCGAGCCTGACCGTTTTCCCGGCCGTCCCCCTCCTGCGCCTGCTCCCGTAGCATCTCGGCCACCCTGACCATGGCACGACCCCGCTCGTCCAGCACGTTCGCGATGCCGCGCAGCAGGTTCGGCGGAGCTGCGGAGGGTCGGGCCCGGAGCCGACGGAGCGTCTCCGGATCGATCTCCAGTGCCCGCCCGAGCTCGTCCTCGGTGCCCATGAACAGGTCCGTTGCTCGCTTGAAGTCCAGTGGCATCCTGTCTCCTGTTCGTAGTCCGGCTAGCGGCCGAAACGGCGATGGTCGATCATGCTGCACCGGTTCTGGATCACCCGGATCCCCGCGCGCGCCAGTCGCTCGGCCGCGTCATCGTTGCGGATCCCCAGCTGGAACCACACCACCTTCGGCTTCAGGGCGATCAGGTCATCGACATGGGCGGGAATGTCATGGGGGCGCCGGAACACGTTGACCATGTCCGCGCCGCCCGGCACCGCCGCCAGATCACGACACACGGGCTCGCCCAGGATGTGGTCGACATCGGGATAATACACCGGGACGGGGATCACTTCATAGCCGGCATCCTTCAGATACCGCGGAACATAGTACGCAGGCCGCTCGGACCTGGACTCGGGCTTGATCCCCAGTACCGCGATCCGCCGCATGCCTCGCACGACCTCGGCGACGCCCGCCTCGGTTGTGACCAGGTTGTCCCTCCAATCGCCATCAGCCATCATGATCACCCATTGACCTCACGTCTCGTCCAATTCGAGCCTCCGCGCAGGGTTGAGGCTCTCGCCTCGTACCGTTATACTCTGTCCGCCCCAGGCCCGCAGGGCGCGAGCTCGCGAAACCCGTCAGGACCGTGAAGGTAGCAGCGGTAAGTGACGCGGACGTCGCTGCGGATCGCCTGGGGCTCTTTTTGCCCCTGCTGTTGTGCAAGCCGCGCGCCCCGCTTGCGCGGCCGCAGGCCGTCACGCGAGGCCGTCCGGTCGAGCCGGCGACCTTGTAGCCCCCCTCCCCTCCCGTTACGTTCCGATCGTCCCGGGCCTTCGGCCCGGATGTCGTTGGATCCCGACTCATAACGAATGACGCGCACGGCTCTCGCCCGCACCTATCGTCCGAGGCAGTTCCGCGAGATGAGCACGCAGGAGCACGTCTCTGAGACGTTGCGCTCCGCCGTCGCCCGGGACCGCGTGGCCCATGCCTACCTCTTCAGCGGTCCCCGTGGTGTAGGCAAGACCACCGCCGCCCGCGTCCTGGCCATGGCGTTGAATTGCCCGAATCGGGCCGAGGACGGGGAGCCGTGCGGCCAGTGCGAGTCGTGCGAGCGGATCTGGGCGGGCCGTACGTCGCTGGACGTCGTCGAGATCGATGCCGCCTCCAACCGAGGTGTGGATGACGCTCGGGACCTCCGGGAGCGCGCCATGTACGCGCCCACCGAGGCAGGGCGCTTCAAGGTGTACATCATCGACGAGGCGCACATGCTTACCCGGGAAGCATGGAACGCGCTGCTCAAGATCCTGGAGGAGCCGCCGCCTCGCGTGATCTTCGTGTTCGCCACGACGGAGCCGCAGAAGATCCAGCAGACGGCGGCGCCCATCCTGTCGCGAACGCAGCGATTCGACTTCCGACGCCTGGGCGTACCCGCGATCGTCGACCGCCTGGCCACGGTGCTGGAAGGCGAGGGTGTGGAGACCGATGAGCAGGCGCTCCTGCTCATCGCCCGCCGCGCCGAGGGCGGCATGCGGGACGCCCTGTCGTTGCTCGACCAGGCCCTGTCCTTCACGGATGGCACGCTGACGACCGAGGACGTGCGCCGGATCCTGGGCCTCGTGGCCGACGAAGTCTACCTCGACCTCTTTGCCGTCATCGCCGAGGGCCGGATCGCCGATGTCTTCCGATTCGTGCAGGACGTTGTGGAGGAGGGGCACGACCTCAGCGAGTTCTACCGGGGCCTGGCTGACGCAGTGCGTACCCTGCTGGTCGTCCGGTTCGACGGTCCGGACGCGGTGGAGGTCCGCGAGGAGCTCCGTCCCGTCTGGGCGGAGCGGGCCGAGGCCTTCTCCACCGGAGACCTGGTGCGCATGCTCGCTCAGATCGCGGAGCTGGACGCCGACGGCCGGTTCCGGAAGAGCGCCAACCCCAGGATCCTGCTGGAGGCCCTTCTCCTCCGCTTTGCCCATCTGCCTCGCACGGTCGAGCTCGAACGTCTGATCCGTGCCGTGGGAGGCGAGGAGGGGGGCGGGGAAGGCGGCGGAGGGAGTGGTCGGGCGACGGGCTCGGCCCGACCGGATGCCGAGCCCGCACCACGGGCAAAGCGTTCAGCGCCGCGATCCGACAGCCGCGCCCGCTCGGCCCCGCGGTCCCCTGATCGGGCGGATTCCCGGACCGCTTCGGCCTCCACCCCGGCCGCTGCCCACGCACGGACGCCGGGGCCGGCGTCGGGGACGGCGCCCACGACGGCGTCCGAGGGGGGGTCGGCGGAGC
>CAYXJH010000259.1:0-5121 GCA_964465415.1 uncultured Gemmatimonadaceae bacterium | reverse complement strand
AAATACGGCAACATGGCGTCCAGGACCGCCGCGTCCACGTGCGTCGTGGCGTTGTTATCCAGGTACACCCTGCGTACGGGGCGGCGGCGGGGCCGCGTCGCGGCCCTTGTCTCGACCCCACATGCGCCGTCGTCGTCGGCGGTTGTGGGACGGCCGTTGTCCCGGTCCCTGGGATCGGTGGCGGCGCGCGCCGCGTCGGCGGGGCCTTCCCGGTTGCCATCGCCCAGCTTGACCACCTCGCACAACAGGGCCTTGTAGACCGGGAACCCGCTGATCTCATCACGATTCGAGAGATCGGTGAGCTCGTTGACGTTCCATTCCTGCCAGGCCTTCGGCCCTACAGGCGTGCCGCCGCCCATGCTGCATTCCACGGCGCCGGCCATGATCTCGCCGTTGACGACCGCCCGGAAAGGGACCGCGCCGCGTGGGGTGCGGACCTCCACCAGGTCGCCATCGACGATGCCGCGCTCAGCGGCGTCGGCCGGATTGAGCTCGACGGTTGGCTCCGGGTGATCCTTCAGCAGGCCGGGGATCCCGTGGTGCTGGGACCGGAAGTCGGTCTGCGGCCGCGCCCCGGAGTTGAAGACCAGCGGGTAGGCCCGGGCAATCTCTGGCGCCGCGAGCGGTCCTTCCACCGGCTCGGTGTACTTGGGCAGCGGCTCGTAGCCGTACTCCTCGAGCGTCGTGGACCAGATCTCGAACTTCCCGGTCGGCGTGTCGAATCCCGGCTGGCCGTCGGCCCGCAGCCCGCCCTTCTCCCACTTCCGGTACTCCATCATGGGGGCCTCGATTCGCACCTGCCCGCCCTGGGCTTGCACGTCTTCCAGGGTGAAGCCGGAACCATCCAGCGCCTGGCGGATCATGGCCTCCTCGGTCTGGGGGAACCGATCACCATAGCCGAGGCGCGCGGCCAGCTCGGCCATGATCAGGTAGTCGTTTCGCGCTTCACCCACGGGCTCGATCATCCGCTCCCTGTGGCGGAAGACGGGCCCGTAGGTCATGTACGACTCGATCTCGAACATGGTGGTGGCGGGCAGGACCAGGTCGGCGTAGGCCGCGTCGGCGGTGAGCTGCCGGTCGATCGTCACCAGGAAGTCGAGCTTCGAGAGCGTTTCCCGCCACACCGGCGTCTGGGGCCACGAGGTGAGGATGGAGCCGCCGTGGATGATGAGGCCCCGGATCCGGTAGGGGTCGCCGTGAAGCACGGCGTCGATCAGCCCCGTCGCGTGGCCCTCCCCCCGGTAGTGCGTGTACAGCGGGAGGCGGTCCCTGGCCACGGCCCGTTCCGGCGCCGGGTTCGGGATGTTGCTGGAGCGGTTGATGGGGAAGTGGCTGCCGCGCATGGCCAGCCCTATGCCGCCGGGCACGTCCAGGTGGCCGGCCAGGGCGAAGAGCGTGTGCACCGCCCGGATCGCCTGGAGCCCGCTGTTGGAGTACTCGAGACCCGTGTACATGATGGGGCAGGCGCCGCCCGACGCGGCCAGGCGCCGGGCCAACTCCCGCACCGTGTCGGCGGGGATGCCCGTGATCTCCTCCACCACCGCGGGCCCGAAATGCTGGACATAGCGGGCCAGCTCCTCGAAGCCGTGGGTCCAGTTCTCGGCGAAGGCCTCGTCGTGAAGCTCCTCGTCCAACAGGACGTGGATCATCCCCAGTGCCAGCGCCCCATCGGTGCCGGGGCGGATCGGGATCCACTGGGCGCTCGTCCGCCGGACGGTCTCGGTCCGCCGCGGGTCGATCACCACCACGTGGGCGCCCCTCCGGGCGGCGGCTTCCAGGCGGTGCATGTCCAGGGGCGGCGAGTCGGTGGCCGGGTTCGCGCCCCAGACCACCAGCGTGTCCGCGTGCTCCATGTCGACGAACATGTCGATCAGCATGCGCCCCATGGTCACGTGCGGGGCCATCATGGCGAACGACACGTAGCAGAGCGCGCCGACGCCCATGGTGTTGGGCGAGCCGAACGGGAACAGGACGTTGGACGCCGAGGACACCGCCACGCCCTTCGGCTGGAAGAAGTCACAGAGGCTCAGCTCGAACGCGCCCCGGCCCGTGTATATGGCCACCGCCTCCGGGCCGGACTGGGCCTTGATCGTCCCGAGCCGCTCGACGATCAGGTCGTATGCCTCGTCCCACGTGATCCGCTCGAACGTGTGGGTACCCTTGGGTCCGGTTCGGCGCATGGGGTAGCGCAGCCGGTGCTCCGAGTACACGATCTCCGGGGCGTGGGCGCCGCGCCGGCAGATCATGCCCAGCGGCTCGCCCCGCTCCGCCCGGATGTCGACCAGCGCGCCCGCGTCGTCCAGCCCGACGTCGACCCAGCAGCCCGCAGGGCAGATCCCACACACCCCGCGCTTCCACTCCACCGCACGGTCCACCGAGCCGGGCGTGCCGGCGGGCGTCGTTGTCGCCATCACTCGTCTCCGTCCAGGTCATTACTGGTGGAACACATAGCTTGCACGGATCGTGCTCGCAGGGGCCCCCGATGAACAGCCTGCCCACCGCGCCGGACGATCAGCCGCCCGCCCAACGCGCTCTCAAGGGCCGGGGCGCCACCGACAACCCGGCGAACCGTTTCGAACGCCTGCACGTGGTGGCCGCCGAATCATGGACGGACCCGGACGATCCCGCGCCCCGCACGGTTCTGCTGCGCGACTCGACCCGTACCATCCTGGCCCGTAACCAGAGCCCGGACGTGGGCTTCTCCGTCAGCATCAACCCGTACCGGGGCTGCGAGCACGGCTGCATCTACTGCTACGCCCGCCCCACCCACGAGTACCTGGGCTTCTCCGCCGGGCTCGACTTTGAGACTAAGATCCTGGTCAAGCACGACGCGCCCGCCCTCCTCCGTGACGCACTCATGTCGCCCCGGTGGACGCCCCAGCCCATTGCCATGAGCGGCGTCACCGACCCGTACCAGCCGGCGGAGCGCCGGCTCCGGCTCACCCGCGGCTGCCTGGAAGTGCTCGCCGAGTTCCGCAACCCCGTCGCGATCGTGACCAAGAACCACCTGGTGACCCGGGACGTGGACCTGTTGGCGGGGCTGGCCGAGCATGAGGCTGCGGCCGTCGCGATCTCCGTGACATCTCTCCGGACCGAGCTGCAGAGCGTGATGGAGCCACGGACCGCGACGCCCGCCCGCCGCCTCGATGCGATCCGTCGGCTGGCGGCGGCGGGTGTCCCGGTCCGTGTGATGATCGCCCCGGTGATTCCGGGCCTCACCGATGAAGAGATGCCAGCCATCCTGGAGGCGGCGGCCGAGGCTGGCGCGCGCGAAGCGAGCTTCATCGTGCTGCGGCTGCCCCATGGCGTGAAGAAGCTGTTCTCGGACTGGCTGGAAGCTCACTTCCCCGAGCGCCGCGAGCGGGTGCTGAACCGGGTCCGGGATCTGCGCGGCGGCGAGCTGAACGACCCGCGCTTCGGCCTCCGCATGCGGGGCGAGGGTGTATACGCGGATCACCTTCGGCAGCTATTCGACACCGCCCGACGGCGGGCCGGCCTGACCGGGGAGGGACTACGTCTGTCCACCGCGGCCTTCAGGCGGCCGTCGCCCGGCGGGCAGTTGTCGCTGTTCGACGGCTGACCAGGCTCAGCCCTCCGTTCGATCCTCCTGGCTGTGCATCGCGTGCTCGTCGCGGTCGGAGCCGGTTCCGTCGTCTTCGGACCTGGTCACGTTCTGGGCCTTCGGGCCCTTGTCCTCCTCGAGCACCTCGAACTCCACCCGCTCGCCTTCCTTCAGCGTCTTGAACCCCACTCCTTCGATGGACGTATGGTGCACGAAGATGTCGCCTCCGTCATCGCGTTCGATGAAGCCGTAGCCTTTGGCGTCGGAGAACCACTTGACCGTACCGGTGATCCGTGGCATGTGGGAACCGCCTTGTTGCTGGGAACGCGGGGCGCTCGAGCGACTCGTATTGCCCAGGCGCCGTGTCATGATACCTTGCATGCAACGTCCCTGCCGGCGGGTCGGACTCGCCCGGCGGAACCTTTCTAGTGTGGCACCTGTACCGCATATACCGCTCTCCTTAGCCAGGAGCCCGACATGCGCTACGTCCTACCTCTCCTCCTCGCGGGCCTCGTTGGGTGCTACAGCCCACGCTCCATCGGCGCTGGACCGGACGGGTATGCGCACGGCCTCTATGGGGCCGCGTCCTATCAATCGCCTCTGCAGGCCTCCCTGTGGATCGACCCGTACACCGGCTTCGCGTCGTTCGACGTCAGCAGGGACGCCCATGTGGCCCTGTTCGTATGGACCCCTGGCGGCCACTTCGAGATGCTCTACCCGGCGATCGGGTACGGAACCCGCCAGCAGTTCTCCAGCGGGCGCCACCACCTTCGGACGCTCCGCACGCTGGCCCACGGTAGGTCGCGCGTAAACCACCTGCCAGGCCAATTCGCGAGTACCGGGGCGATGACCGGTCCCACGTACTTCACGCTGATCGCTTCGGCCGAGCCACTGGACGTTCAATCCTTCTATGGCCGTGCGGGTTGGGTGCAGCGGGCCTTCTGGAGCCAAAACCCGTACACCGCGACAGAGCTCCTGGCCAGCCAGATCGTGCCTCGGCCCGCGACCACCGAGTGGACCGCGGCGTATCAGGTCGTATGGTTCGAGGACCGCTGGCAGCCGCGCGACAACTTCCGCTGGGTCCAGTGTCCGGACGGAACCATCCTCGCCGTTCCGATCGAAGCGCTCCTGGCCGGGATCGTCCAGTGCCCCAGCGGGGAGACGGCCGATCCTGCGCCGGAAGATGACGTAGTGGACGGGGACGTCGCCCGTCGTGTCGCCCAGCGCCGGGCGGAGCGGGCCCACACGAACGCCGGCCGTGCTTCGGAGCGGGAGGTGGCCGAGCTGATCCGGCAGATCCGTGAGACCCGTGGACGTGCCGCCATCGAAGGCGATGAGCAGCCAGTTCCGTCGTGGCGGCGCGCCACGCGTAGCGAACGGGTCGAGGGGCTGGCCACGGTACCGGTGCCCCTGCGTCAGCGGCCGGACATGGGGAGGGGCCGCGAGGATGGGGTAGGCCGGTCGCCGGACACCGCCGTCCGTTCGACCGCCAGGCCGTCCGCCACAGGGGAAAGACCGAGAACGCGGGTCGACCGTGACCGACCCCGGGCGGTTGCTCC
>CAYXJH010000258.1:0-5123 GCA_964465415.1 uncultured Gemmatimonadaceae bacterium | reverse complement strand
CCGAACGAGTCGCAGGCGCCGGCGGCGACCAGTGCTTCCAGCGTCCGCTTGCCCGCCGCCCTCAGGTCGACGCGGTCCACCAGATCGAACAGCGAGTCGAACGGGCCGTCGGCGCGGGACTCCAGGATGCTTCGCACCGCGCCCTCCCCGACACCGCGACATGCGCCCAGCCCGAACCGGATGGCCGTATCCGAGACCGGCGTGAACTTCCAGCCGCTCTCGTTCACGTCCGGCGCAAGCACCTCGATGCCGGCTTCACGACCCGGGATGTGACGGGCGAGATCGCGACACTCCGCGATATACTTTACCACATCGTCGGTTTTGTCGACAACCGAGGACAAAAGCGCCGCCATGAATTCGGCGGGGTAGTGCCGCTTGAGCCAGGCGGTCTGGTAGCTCAGCAGGGCGTACGCCACCGAATGGGACCGATTGAAGCCGTAGCGACCGAATGTCTCGATCTGGTCCGCGATCTCCCGTGCCTTCCGCTCCGGCACGCCTCGCTCGATGGCGCGGGTCACGAACGTGCCCAGCTGCTCCGCAATGAGATCCGCGTCCTTCTTCCCCACGGCCTTCCGCATGACGTCCGCTTCGGCCAGCGTGAACCCGCCCAGGACCTGGGCGATGCGCATCACCTGCTCCTGGTATGTGATCACGCCGTACGTGGGCTCCAGCACCTCCGCCAGCTCCGGCAGCGGGTATGTGACCGGCTCCCTGCCCAGCTTGCGTCGGATGTACACGTCGGTCATGCCGCTGTCCAGCGGGCCGGGACGGATGAGCGCGTTCGTGGCGACCAGGTCCTCGAACCGGTCACAGCGCATGGCTCGCAGCTTGTCCGTGGCCAGCGACGATTCGAACTGGAAGACGCCGCCGGTCCCGCCGCGCGAGAGCATCTCGTAGATGGCCGGGTCTTCGAGGGGGACGTCTTCGATCCGGTCGTACGTCTCACCCGTGATCGGGTGTCGGAGCGAGCCGTGACGCCTGCGCACGGCATCCGCGGCGTCGTATATGACAGTGAGCGTCTTCAGACCGAGGAAGTCCATCTTGAGCATCCCGGCCTGCTCGAGGGCGTTCATGTCCCACTGTGTGACGATCGTGTCCTCGTCGCCGTTGGCCCCGGCGCCCCGGCCCCCCGACTGGGTGCACACGGGGATGTAGTCCTGGAGCGGGCCCGGCGCGATGACCACACCGGCGGCGTGGACGCTGGCATGACGGGATAGCCCCTCGAGCACGCGGGCGTACTCGATCAGCCTGCGTACGCGGTCGTCATCGCGGATCAGGTCCCGCAGCTCGGGGATCCTCTCGGCAGCCTCGGCCACGGTCATCGCGACGCCGGGCGCGTTCGGCACCAGCTTGGCCAGCCGGTCGGTCTCGGCGGGCTCGAACCCCAGGACCCGGCCCACGTCGCGGATCACGGCGCGGGACTTCATGGTCCCGAAGGTGATGATCTGACCGACGCTGTCCCGGCCGTACTTCTCGCGCACGTAGTCGATGACCCGACCGCGGCGCTCGTAGCAGAAGTCGATGTCGATATCGGGCATGGACACACGGTCCGGGTTCAGGAACCGCTCGAAGAGCAGGTCGAACCGGAGCGGGTCCACGCCCGTGATACCCAGCACGTACGCCACCAGGGAGCCGGCCGCCGAGCCGCGGCCCGGGCCTACCGGGATGCCGTGCTCCTTCGCCCAGTTGATGAAGTCGGCGGTGATCAGGAAGTAGCCGGCGTAATCCGCCGCCGGGTTCGCGATGACGTCCAACTCGTAGTCGAGGCGCTCGCGGACCGCGGTGGGGATGGGCCGCCCGTACATCTCCTCCGTCCGGGTCGTGGCCATGTGCCGAAGGAGGCCCGCCTCCGTTGTGAACTCCGCCGGCAGGGGGAACGTGGGCACGTGGTACTGCTTCGGGAGGTCCAGCGCCACGGCATCCGCGATGGCCAGGGTGTTCTCCAGCACATCCGGCCGGTCGGGGAAGCGGCTGGCGATCTCGTCGGCGCTCTTGAAGTAGAGCCCGCCATCGTAGCGCATCCGGTTCGGGTCAGTCCGGTCCTTGCCGAGCCCGATGCAGAGGAGGACATCATGGGCGTCGTGATCCTGCGGCCGGAGGAAGTGCGCGTCGTTCGTGGCGACGACGGGCAGCGTCAGCTCCTCGGCAAGGCCGAAGACCTCCCGGTTGAGCGCGGACTGCCCTTCGGAGTCGTGGGCCTGGACCTCGAGGTAATAGCGGCCGGGGAACGTCTCGGCGTACCAGGTTGCGGACTCACGCGCCTCGTCGCGTCGGCCGGCCAGCAGGTGCTGCGCGACCTCGCTCGCCATGCACGCGCTGGTCACGATCAGGCCGGCCGAATGGGCTCGAAGCACCTCCCGATCCAGCCGCGGGCGGTGGTAGAACCCCTCCAGGAAACCGATCGAGGAGAGCCGCACCAGATTGCGATACCCCTCCAGATCCCGGGCCAGCAGCACCAGGTGATGGTACGGACGCTCGCCACGAGCCGTGCTACGAACACGCCGGTCGCCCGGCGCCACGTAGGCCTCCATCCCGATGATCGGCTTCAACCCGACCTTCAATGCCTGCCGCCTGAACTGCCATGCTCCGTACATGGCGCCGTGGTCTGTGAGGGCCAGCGCGGGCATGTCGAGCTCGCGGGCCCGCTCGATCAGGTCGCCGAGCCGGTTGGCGCCGTCGAGAAGCGAATATTCCGAGTGGGTGTGGAGGTGAACGAAGGGCACGTTTGTTACTGGGTTGACCAGCATTGGAAGCTGGAGAGGAGCGTTTCGAGTTGAATCATGTACTGGTACTTGGCTCGGGCCGGGGCGTAGAGCCATGCGTCGAGCAGGTAGAGCCGGTTCAAGTCGGGGCAGCGCATGACCCGGGTGATGAAGGAGCCAGCCTGGGGGAAGCCGTCGACGGTGCCGTCCCAGGCTCCACGGACCTCGATTCCGCCAGCGTCGAGCGGGCTGGTGAGGAGTCTGTCGCGCTCGGTGACCTGGTGCCAGTCGTAATACTGGCGGGCGACGTCGTCCCGCCAGTCCAGGATCCGGTCGACCGACGGCTCGGCGGTCGCGTCGGTGCGCCAGGTGACCAGGACGGAGCGAACGAGCTGCTCGGCGTCCGGCTGGTCGTTCACGAAGTGGTAGGCGGCGGTGTCGACCTGGCGCCACCGGTACACGTTCGGGACCTCCAGGGTGAAGCCGGCCTCGCCGCGGAGGCGGTCGCGAAGCTCTTCGTCCAGACCGCTGATGAACATGCGGTTCTGGGCCCAGACCCGGTAGCGCCGGTCGAGCAGCGACGCGAGCGAGTCCACCTGCTCGGCCACGGCCGCCGCGGGCTCGTCCTCCGGGACCACCAGTACCGTTACCCGCTGGCCACGGGACCACACGTCCTCGACTTCCACGATCGTCCGGCCGTCCAGGGGGGTCGTCGCGCGACGGAGCGGCTCCAGCACCCACGGGTCGTCCGGGCGGCCGATCGACAGGATCTGTCGGAATCGGCGCAGGTCGCCCCAGTACGGGGTGGCTGGCGAGCCGTGGCTGACCCGAAACGTCGCCTCGTCACGGGCGGCGAAGATCCGGGGCTGTAGCGTGGTGAGCACGGTGTCCTCGACCTGGGCCCAGAGCGTGTCGTGCGCGGCAACAATGACGCTGTGCTCGTCGCCCATGGCCGGCCGGGTCCTGTCGTTGCAACCGGCTACCACGAGGAGCAGCAGGACGGACAGCGTTGCTCGCAACAAGATCATGCGTGACAATGAGTTGGGGCTGGAGGAGCCCGGATCGTCGATCCAAAGTAACCGTGCCGCGGGGGCATCGCCACCGCACGCGCGAGCCTGTTTGCATCAAGCTCGAGGACCGTGGTAGTCTACCCCGGCACGCACGGAAAGGACGCATCATGCCCGACATTCCGCATGCCCGCGATAGAGTGCCGGACCTGCTTGAACTCCGGAGCCGGGCGGGGCGGATGCTGGTCGCGCTGGACTTCGACGGCACCCTGTCGCCCATCGTCGAGCGGCCGGAGGACGCCGCGCTCCTCGAAGGACTGGCCGGCCCGCTCCGTGACCTGGTGGCCCGCACGGACACGGTGGCCGCCATCGTCAGCGGCCGTGGACTGGAGGACGTGCGCGCGCGAGTCGGGTTGAACGAGCTGTACTATGCCGGCAACCACGGGTTCGAGATCGAGGGCCCCGGCGTCGAGCGCGTCCATCCGGCGGCCGAGTCCGCGCGCCCGGCGCTGAAACGGTGCCGGGACGCGCTGGAGCAGGCCCTCACGGACGAGCCGGGCACGGAGGTCGAGGACAAGCGCTGGACGCTGAGCATCCACTACCGTCGCGCCGAGCGCGCGGGCGCGGAGGGTCGCGTCCGGGCGGCGGTCCACGATCATTGCCGTCAACCAGGGCTTCGCGTCACCGAGGGGAAGAAGGTGTTCGAGGTTCGCCCCGACGTCCGCTGGGACAAGGGCCGGGCCACACGGTTCCTCCTCGACGCCGTAGCCGGGGAGCACGACGTGGCGGCCATATTCATCGGTGACGACCGGACGGATGAGGACGCCTTCCAGGTCGTGCGGGATCTGGGCGGAGGGATCGTCGTGGGCGATCCGCCGCCGCCCGACACCCACGCCACCGCCTGGGTCCGTACCCCGGCCGAGGTCCTGGAGATCGTTCGCGCCCTCGCCGCCGCAGACTGACCGTGGCCGCACCGACGGATGCCCTCGAGTGGCGCATGATCGCCTTTGCTCCCGGCCCCGCCGCACCGTTCGGCGGGAATCCCGCCGGCGTGGTGTTCGACCCCGTCGAGGCCGATGACCGGGCCATGACACGGACGGCCGTCCGCCTCAACCCCCTGTCCGAAACCGCCTTCGTCTGGCCGGCTCGGGACGATGTCTTCCCGCTACGTTATTTCGCGCCCGGCGGCGAGGTCCCCCTGTGCGGCCACGCTACGGCCGCCGCGTACGGCGCGCTCGCGATGTCGGGTCGGATCGATGGCATGCCGGCCCGGGTCCGATCCAACGCGCCGGGCGGACGGGTCGCCGGCACGGTAGTCCAGGAAGGCGACGGCGTTGTTGTGTCCCTGGACATGCCGCTGGCCGGACGGGTCGGCGCGGCCCCGGAGCTCGGCCCCCTGGCTGACGCCCTTGGC
>CAYXJH010000257.1:0-5128 GCA_964465415.1 uncultured Gemmatimonadaceae bacterium | reverse complement strand
GACGGCGCCGAGCGTGCCCCACGGCGGCGGCGCGCACGGTGCACCGGACGGTGCGAGCAGGACCTGGCGGTGCACGCCGTACGGCGTCCCGCGCTGCCGCGAGATCTCATGGCCGGGGTACTGACGACGGCGCGTCTCCACCTCGCCCCGCGGCACGAGGGTGACGACGAACGGCAGCCGGTTGACCGGCGCCACACCGATGCCTCGCTGCGGATCTATCGACATGCCGCCCCACTGCATGCCACCGACGTTGCCGGGATAGATCAGCGTGCCCTCGAGCGACGGCGGCGTGAAGATACCCTCGTAGCGGAGCTCGGCGAGGCGTTCGCGGCAGAAGCGGCCATCCTCTTCCGTAGCGCCGAGCGGTCCGTCCCTGTCGAGGTCGTACGGATGGAACGGCGCGAGGTGCGCGGGGAATGGCTGCGTCGGCCAGGCGACTTCGCCGGGCACCGTGCTCGCCGGGACCGGCCGCTCCTCGACGGGGTGCAGTGGCTCGCCGGTGCGGCGATCGAGAATGAAGACGTGACCCATCTTCGTCGCGACGGCAACAGCCGGAATCGTCTCGCCTCCGCGCCGGTATGGAAAGAGGACCGGCTGCGCGGCGAGATCGTAGTCCCAGAGATCGTGGCGCACCACCTGGAAGTGCCAGCGCACGCGGCCGCTCGACGCCTCGAGCGCAACGACCGAGTTTGCGTAGTCGTTGCGGCCGAGCCGTTCGCCGCCGTAGAAATCGGGACTCGGCGAACTCGTCGGCACGAAGACAAGGCCGAGCTCCGCGTCCACCGACATCGGCGCCCACGAGTTCGCCGCACCCGTCTCGTGCGCGCGGCTGCCCTGCCACGTCTCGTGCGCCGGATCGGCCGGATCCTGCGGCACCGGATCGAAGCCCCACAACACCGCCCCCGTGCGTGCGTCGAACGCGCGCACCGTGCCGCTCGGAGCGTCGGTCCGCTGGTTGTCGGCGATCGCCGAGCCGACGACGACACGGTCACCGATCACGGCCGGCGGCGACGTCACCTGGTACTCCCCCGGCCAGTTCGGCCGATTGCGCAGATCCCCGGTGAGGTCGATAACCCCATGGGCGCCGAAATCGGGGCACCGGGCGCCGGTGCGTGCGTCGAGCGCGATCAGGCGCGCGTCGATCGTGGCAATGAACACACGGGCGGCGCACTCGGCGTCGCCGAGCACGGCAGCCGCCGCCCGCCAGTACGCGACGCCGCGGTTCGCGAAATCACCATAGTCGCCACCCAGATCGACGCCCGGATCATGAGTCCAGAGTTCACGGCCGGTCGCCGGGTCGACGGCACTGACCCGACCGAGCGGCGAAGTCACATACAGACGCCCGTCGACGACGAGGGGCGTGGACTGGAA
Source organism: uncultured Gemmatimonadaceae bacterium (assembly GCA_964465415.1). Classification (GTDB taxonomy): domain Bacteria; phylum Gemmatimonadota; class Gemmatimonadetes; order Longimicrobiales; family RSA9; genus SLCC01. Next base: position 3,757 of record CAYXJH010000257.1, on the reverse strand, counting down.
ACGGCCGCGGTCTTCGAGCAGATCGCCCGTGCGGTAAACCCACGCCACCTCGATACCCGCAACGCTGCCGCGATCGATGCCCGTGAGTGGAGACCAGCGCGTGCCGCCCGCATCGCGACCGTACGCGCTCCACTCGTCGGGGGCGGGAGGATACTGGGCGCTGAGGCGGTCGACGCTCCCGTGGATGATGATCGCGGCGATCAGCAGACTGTGGATCGTACTTGCGCGTGGCACGTGGACGCTCCGGGCTCGAGGTATCGACGCGGCCTGGGTTCAGACCGGCGTTCTCCCGGCCAATGTCGGGACCGGTGGGCGGCGGCTCAATCGTCAGCGGACAAGCGGGACAGGAGTGGGACGGAAGGGGCCGCGGCGTCTGCCACTCCCCGGGACGCCCGGACCGACGACAACGCATCACCCCGCTGGGTCCGCCCCGTTGCGCGATGGCTTCGCCTCGCATGCCGGGGTCAACCCATCGATCGACACTCCTAGCCTTGCCGAAGGATGCTTCGCCCCGCATATCGAGGCCAGCCCATCGCCGATTGCCGCCCGCCGAGCTGAGTGATGGGTTGACGTCGGGGCGGCCCCCCGACCACTGGACCGGACCGTGCGTCACGCTCACGATCAGCATGCCAGGAACCCGAACCGCTGGAGACAGACCATGAACCGGGAGCAATACGAAAAGGTCAGGGAGGGCAACGGCTTCATCGCGGCGCTCGACCAGAGCGGCGGCAGCACGCCGAAGGCGCTCCGCATGTATGGCGTGGGCGAGAACGAGTATTCCGACGAGCAGGAGATGTTCGACCGCATCCACGAGATGCGCACCCGGATCATCACCAGCCGGGCGTTCAACGGGGACCGGATCCTGGGCGCAATCCTCTTCGAGAACACGATGGACCGCGAAATCGACGGTCAGGGCACTGCGGAGTACCTCTGGTCGGTCAAGCGCGTGGTCCCTTTCCTCAAGGTGGACAAGGGTCTGGCCGGGGAGGAGGACGGCGGCCAGCTCATGAAGCCCATGCCAGGGCTCGACGCGCTGCTGACCCGGGCGCGCGAGCGGGGGATCTTCGGAACCAAGATGCGGTCCGTCATCAAGCTGGCCAATCCGGACGGTGTGAAGGCCAATGCCGAGCAGCAGTTCGATGTCGGCCGCCAGATCCTGGATGCCGGGCTGATCCCTATCCTGGAGCCGGAGATCGACATCGAGAGCCCCCAGAAGGCCGAGGCGGAAGCGCTCCTCCGGGACCGCCTGCTCGAGGGCCTGGACTCCATTGGAGACCGGGAGGTCATGTTCAAGCTGACGTTGCCGGAGCAGGACGACTTCTACCGTGTGTTGGTCGACCACCCCCGGGTGCTCAAAGTGGTGGCGCTGTCGGGCGGCTACAGCCGCGACGAGGCCAATGACCGCCTCGCCCGGAACCCCGGCGTGATCGCCAGCTTCTCCCGGGCCCTGACCGAGGGGCTGACGGCACAGCAGAGCGAGGAGGCGTTCGACGCCGCGCTGGACGAATCGATCCAGAGCATCTACGAGGCTTCCGTCGCCAAGCAGGCGGCAGGGTAGCGCCCTCCGGATCCGGCCGCCAGCACGACTGCGCCACGTCAGGCCGCGTTGGGAGACTGCGTATCGGGGGCCGCACCGGGCACGGTTCGTGGAGCGGTGGGCAGGGTGAAGAAGAAGGTGCTCCCGCTCCCTCGTTCGCTCTCCACCCACATCTCCCCTCCATGCGCGGCGACGATCCCCCGGGCGATCGCCAGTCCCAGCCCCGCGCCACCCTCCCGGGAGCGCTTCGCCTGCCAGAAGCGGTCGAACACATGGGGCAGGTCGGCCGGGTCGATCCCGACGCCGGTATCCGCCACCGAGAACCGTACCCACTCGCCATCCCGCTCAGCCCCGACCCGCACCTGACCTCCACGCGGAGTGAACCTCACGGCATTGCCGATGAGGTTGCCCAGGACCTGGTCGATTCGGTCGCGGTCGACACGGACGGGTGGCACGGTCGTCTCGTGTTCGCACGACAGCTCGATCTGCTTCTCATTCGCTACATGCTGCATCGTACGGCAGGCCGAGCGAAGCAGCCCAACCACCAACTCCTCCTCCGGCTCGATGGAGATGGTGCCGGCTTCCATGCCGGCGACCTCGAGCAGGTCCTGGGTCAGACGGTTCATATGCCCGACCGCGCGCTGGATCATCTCGAGCTGTTCCCGCGCCCTCGGCTCAAGTCCCTCTACCGTGTCCAGCAGGAACGTCCCGCTGGAGAGCACGACATTCAGAGGGTTGCGCAGGTCGTGGGCGACCAGGGCCAGGACCTCGTCGCGCGTGCGTGCGGCCTGCTCCGCCTCTTCAGCTCGCTTCCGGAGCGACAGGGAAAGGGAGCGTGCGCGCAGGAGGACCTCCATGCGCGCCCGCAGCTCGGGCCTCTCGATGGGGGTGATGATCAGCTCGTCCACGCTGCGCCATACCTGGCGAGTGATCATCTTCACGTCGGGGCGCGACGTGACCAGCAGCACAGGGAGGTAGAGGGGCTGCTCGCGCTCCTTGCGCAGGTCGACCTGCTCCCAGAGCCGGTCCAGAGAGGGGCCGTCCACCACGCAGAGGTCGAAGCGCTCGTTCAGGGCGTCGTCCGCGGCACCGATGAGCACCTCATGACGGCCGGCCAGCTCGTTGGCCAGCAGCTGCTGGTTCTCCTTCTGGTCCAGCAGGAGGAGGACGCGCGTCATTCGGGCTCGGCCGTGCCGCGGCGGTCCACCCACTCCGGCGTCCCCGTCAGCACACCGCGAAGCCCGGACAGCGGCTCGCCCACCCGGACGCCCTCATGGGTGATCTGCAGCTCGCGCAGCGCCTTGCCGAAGTCGCCCACACGCTTTTTCAGCACGCCGATAGCCTTGCGCAGCTCCCCGTAGACCTCCACGTAGCGGAGGAAGACCAGGTTGTCGCAGAGGTAGCTGACCCCCACCTCGGTGGCGCGGAAGTCACCTGTGATCCCTTCCACCTCGTTGATGAAGAGGACGGTGACGCCCATGTTCTTCAGGTAGCGTCCCAGCGCGTGAAGATGCGTCACGAGGTCGTCGCCCGCGAGGGTGAGACGGTAGCCCGAGATGCCGTCGATCATGACGATCCGGGCACCCCGCTCCTCCACCTCTCGCCGCACCAGCAGGGCGAACTCGGCCGGCGAGAAGCGCAGCGGCTCCACCTGCACCACCGACAGGGATCCCGCTTCGACCATCTCGCGCACGGGGATCCCGACGCTCGTACACCGGTGGAACAACGTTTCCTTCTGCTCTTCGAAGGCATACACCACCGAGCGCTCCCCGCGCGTGGCGGCCTCCTTCATGAACTGCATCCCCAGCGTGGTCTTGCCCACTCCGCTGGGGCCGCTGAGGATCGTGATGGTGCCCCGCTCGATGCCGCCGCCCAGCATCTCGTCAAGCTCGGCCACGCCAGAGGGGATGACCTCCGCGGTGAACTCCCGGTCATGCGAGCTGGGGACCAGGCGCGGATAGACCACCATACCCCGGTCCGTGAGCCGTAGTGAGTGGCGCCCTCCCTCGAAATCGGAGCCGCGCATCTTGGCCACGCTCAGCGACCGTCGAAGCGTGCCATGAGCGGAAGAGACGTCCAGATCCACGATCCCGTCGCTCATGAAACGGAGATCGTCGTCCGGAACGGCCACCGTGGGTTCGGAGCTCATCATCACCGTGGCTCCGCTCTCCACGAGGAAGCGCAGGAAGGAGAGCGCCTGCTTGCGGAACTGGAAGGCGT
>CAYXJH010000256.1:0-5178 GCA_964465415.1 uncultured Gemmatimonadaceae bacterium | reverse complement strand
ACCCGCCTCGGCCGGGGCGACCTGGCTCAAGGCGGCGGCGATCACGCTGCTGCTCGCCGCACCGCTGGCCGCGATGCCCGGTGTGCGGAGCTGGGTCGCCGAGCGTGTAGGCCTGCCACCATCCGAGGCGCCGGCTCCGTCCACCACCACAGCCGCTGCCCCCGATGCCATCGGGACCGCACCCGCGGTCATCCGATTCGTCCCATCCCCGGGTAGCTTCGCCGTGGTGCTCGAGGCGATGCCGGCGGGCGGGGCGCTCGAGGTTGCGAGGGTAGCGGGAACGGAAGCGGTCTTCGAGATCCGGGACGGCCAGCCGGGCTCCTCGCCCGTGGTCGGCGCCCGGGGGATCCGGATCGGCGACAATGCCGGCGCGAGCACCAGCTACCGTCTGTCGGTCCCGCCACAGGTCAATGCGGTCGTCATCGACGTCGGTGGCCGGGAGATTCGGCTGGACGGCTCCGCCCTCCAACGGCTCTCGACGATCCAGCTGGCCGGGTCGGACCGGAGCAGGTGAAGTCGAGGTAGGCGCTACGCCCGGGTGGGGGTGGGGGCGGGGGTGGGGCACGAACAGGGGTGGGGGCAAGAGAAATGGGGCGGGGGCCGGAGCCCCCACCCCACCCGTCCCGAGACGGGGACGTGATCAGGTCGCCTGGTGGTAGGCGGGCAATGGAATCCGGGAGTCGCTCCGTGACGGCTTCCGCTCGGTGACGGCCTCCGCTGGATCCGCGTCCGTGGGCAGCTTGGCCTCGGGCGACGACACGCTCCGCAGGATCGGCAGCTTCTTCACGATCACCATGTAGCCCATGATCCCCAGCGTAACCAGCCCGATCGAGCCCATGATTTCCAGCCCGGTCGGCCAGTAGCTCCACTCGGGACCCGGGTTGAAGGCGATCAGGAAGGCCGAGAACCGGTACAGGCCCCCTGCCAGCATGACCGTTACGCCGGCCGTCACCAGCATGGCCGTGCTCGCTCGCCTGCCTTCCACCAGCAGGCCCACGGCCGGGATCACGAACAGACCCATCTCGATCAGGAACAGCGACGAGTACAGGTCGCCGATCATGATCAACCCGACGTGGCCGCGCACCGTCACGTCGATCATACGCAGCGCCACGTAGAGGAGGAGCACCATGGCGGCCGGCCGAGCCAGTGACCGGAGCATGGGCGTCTCCCGCGGCCGCTTGAACGCCCATGAGGACGTCAGCGACTCGAGCGTGGTGGACGCGAAGCCCATCCCGACGCAGGAGACCAGGAACAGCAACGGCAGCAGCGGCGTCTGCCACAGCGGGTGCAGCTTCTCACCCGCCAGCAGCATCAGGCTGCCCAGGCTGGACTGGTGCATGGTCGGGAGGAGCAAGCCCACCGAGATCGCGTACGGCATGACCCGGTTGAGCTTCGGCGAGAAGAACAGGGCGATCCGACGCAGCCCTTCCTTCCCCTCGCGCTTCCACCGCTCCATGATCGAAGGCGAGATCTCGATCCAGAGCACGCAGGTGTAGAGGATCACGCACAGCGCGACCTCCAGCAGGACGGAGTTGAAGTTCCACAAACCCGGGTAGACCATCAGCTTCCACACGTGCCAGGTTCGCCCCAGGTCGATCAGAACCGTGGTCCCGCCCAGCGTGTACCCCAGCGCGCTCACCAGCATCGCCGAGCGGACCAGGGGGTGGTACTTCCCCTTGTTGAAGAGGTAGACCGTGATCGCCAGCGCGTAGCCGCCGCACGCCATCGCCGTGCCCACCACCACGTTGAACGTGAGCCACAGCCCCTTCGGATAGCCGTCGCTCAACGCCGTGGCGGGGCCAAGGCCGAAGATGAACCGGTAGAGGAACGCGCCCATCCCCGCCGCCGTGATCGCGGCCAGGATCAGGAACGGCCAGGTCAGGAGCTTCCCGCCCAGCGGCTTCGCGTCGTCATGGCCCTGGTCGTGCCCACCTCCATGATTGCCGTTGCCGTCACCGTTGTGCGACGCATGGTACGTCCGCCGCACGCGCGTAACGAACACGGCCAGCAGGGCCAGCGGCGCGAGGAACCACTTGTAGATCGTGTGGTGAATCGACTCTCCGTACGCGGCCGGAGACCGCTCGGGCAGCGCCGGAAGGCCCAGCTCGGCGAAGCTCACGCCCGCCTTGGTCAGGTACATGATCCCGGTCCCGCCGTTCTCCTGCTCCCCGTACACGTGCGGGTTGTACCGGTCGGGGCGCTCCTCGATCCGCCGGTGCGCCTCCGCACGTACCTCCTCCCGGGGACCGAAAACCAGCGCGCCCATGTGGCACTTCTCCACGCAGGCAGGCAGCTCGCCCTCCGCCCGCCGGTCCCGGCACAGGTCGCACTTCTTCAGCTCAGGCAGCGGCGTGTCCCACTCGAAGCGCGGTAGCGTGAACGGGCACCCGATCTGGCAGTACCGGCAGCCCACACAGAGATCGCCGTTCCACGTGACCGACCCGTCCCCGTTCTGCTGCATCGCGCCCAGCATGCACGCGCTCACGCACGCCGGGTCAACGCAGTGCATGCACTGCACCTTCAGGAACGCCGGACCCGCGCTCGTCTCGTGGCGCTGAAGTACCGTCAGCGCCTCGGGCGAAAGACGCGGGCTCGGACCCGTCGCCGTATCCTCACAACCGTTCACGGCGCTGCACGCACGGATGCACTCCTGGCACCCGACGCAGCGCGTGGCATCATATAGAATCGCAACAGCGTCCGGCTTCGCCGTCTTGGGCGCACGGCCAAGCAGAGGCTTCGGGACCATCAACGCGGCCCCGGAAGCCCCCGCTGTCGCCAGCGCCCGTATCGCTGTCCTTCTCGTGATCGACATGAAGCTCCCCCGTCGGCTTCAACCGTGATTCCCCGGCGCCGCCCCTTTACGGCGCGCTCGCTCTTCAATCCGATCGGTCCCCGCTCCAGGTCAGCTCGTACGAGCTCTACGACCCGGTCGACCGATCGCCGGCCTCAGGAACCCGGAGGCGCTTCGTGTCGTGCTGTGTGCGCGTGTTCATGCCACCGTGCCACGATCCGCTCCGCACCCAGCATCACGAAGGCGATCACCAGGAATAGTGCGTATCCCATCGTTTCCTCCGTGTCGGCGGCCCTCCGGGCCTGATTCCGGTCCGGCAGGTCCTCCCAGACGGGCTTGGGATGCCGCATCTGGTTGGCCCGGAGGGGGTCCGCCTCTGCGTCTCGGGACTCGGTGTTTGCCGGACCGGATACCCGTTCAATTATTACTGCACACAATAGTTAACACACGCAACTAAAATGCGCAAGGGGGTTGTGGGGGACGAGCGAGACGGACACGCGAGAGCCGAAACTCGCACCAGCAGAGACCCGAAATGCAGAGACCCGAAACGTCGAGACGCGGGCGATCCTGGCTACGTCGCCGGATCTCGCGTTTCGGGTCTCGGGTCTCGGCTGTCTCGCGTTCGGGGCGGGACGGGTCAGGCGGTGGCCAGGTCCATCGCCTGGGCGCGTTGGATGGCGGCCTGGAGGTCGTCCATCACGGCGTAGAGCCCCAGGAGGGCAGCGTCTTCCTCGACGGGGAGGACCTCCAGCTCGAAGACCGCTTCCATCAGGGCGCGGCACAGCTCTTCACGCATGGCACCCGCGCTGCCCGAGCGGGTCCGGAACGGGTAGTTCTCCGTTGGCAGCCACATGATCCGTCTCCCCGTCTGAGCGTCAGGCTCGGGCGCCCGGATTGCCGTTTGCCGGCCTCGGTTTCGATAACCAACGGTAATATATACCTGAGTTAACTAAAGCCGCAACGCCGTGTGTACCCGACACGGTCAGGCTCAACGACGAGTACGGGTCCGAGTCTCGGGGTCTCAGGTTCTGGATCCCGCAGGCTTGGCGAAAACGTGTAGCGCGTTTATAATGAACGTGGGTCACCAATTCGATTCGCCCCGATGCCGCGGGCGAGCCTCCCGACCGACAACACGGAACGAACATGGATCAGGAGCAGCAAGTCGAGCTCATCCGCCGCGTCATGGGCGCGTCCCATGTCTTCTGCTCGACGGTCAACGAGCTCCTGGAGCGAACGCTCCAGGAGTCGAGCGACGAGCAGCTCGCGATGTCGCAGGTGAAGCTCCTGCTCCTGATCTCCCGCCCGGGCCAGCGGTTCAAGGTGACGGACGTCGCGGACTTTCTGGGCGTGACCAACGCGGCCGCGAGTCGAGCGATCGACAGGCTGGTCCAGCGGGGCCTGGTCGATCGGACCGTATCGCCGGATGACCGGCGGGCGGTGGACCTGGCGCTCACGCCGTCGGCGGAGGCGCTGCTGGCGCGGTTCACGGACGTTCGTAACCGGGAGCTGCTGCGTCTCCTGGGGTCGCACCCGCCCGAGAAGCTGGAGCGGGCGGCCTCGCTGCTGGACGAGCTGTCGATCCTGATGCTGGAACCAGATGGCACGGACGAGCGATGCCTCCGATGCGGCATCCACTTCCGTGCGGATTGCGTGCTGCGGGACGTGGCGGGCCGGGAGTGTGTGGTTGCGGACGGGCTTTATGGTGAAGCGACGGAAGCGCGAGAGGTAGCAGCGAAGGGCTGAGGCGGAGGGCGCCCGATGCAGGCGATCCAGCTCGTCAGCGTAGGGTCGGGTCTGCCGGTGCCGCCGCCCGGGTCAACCGGTCCCGAATTCCCTCCCACGCCGGATCCGCCGGCACCTGTTCGACCACGATGGCGTCGCAGCCGAGGGCGTCGAGGCGGTGCAACTCGGCGTAGAGTCGGCGAGCGTAGGCGACGGGATCGGCCGGCATCCGGACTTCGTGATGGAGTGGGGCCTCGAAGGGCTCGAGGAGGAGCCCCCCGATCCGCTCCCCACCGTGGTGAGCGGCCCGTATCCGAACTTCCTGTTCCACTCCCTGCCGCTCGGCTGGCTCGAACAGTCTGACTCGCGCGCGCGGAGCATAATGCCGCTCCAGCCGACCGGGAGATGCCCGCCGGGTCGGTGGCTCCTCTTTCGCCGGCCTGTCCAGCGGGCCGGTAATCGCCTCGACGGCGCGGGCGTCCAGGGATCCGGGGCGTAGCAGGAGCGGCGGGTCGGAGGTGAGGTCTATGACCGTGGACTCGATGCCGAATCTCGTTTCGCCGGCATCGAGGATGAGGTCGATGCGTTCGCCCATGGCCCGTTCCACGTGCTCGGCTGAGCTGGGCGACACGGCCCCGGCGGGGTTGGCGCTGGGCGCGACGATC
>CAYXJH010000255.1:0-5198 GCA_964465415.1 uncultured Gemmatimonadaceae bacterium | reverse complement strand
TGGATGCGGCGATCCTCGCCGCCATCTCCGGTCGAGTAACACCGGGCGCCGTGCTCGCCGTCGGGGGGCGCGGGGGCCTGGCCTACCTGCGCGCGTACGGCGCCGTGGATTACGGACCGGGCGCGCTGCCTGCCACCGACAGCACCGTCTACGATGTCGCGTCGCTGACGAAGGTCGTCGCCACGACGACGGCGGTGATGCTGCTGGTCGAGGAGGGGCGTGTCGCACTGGACGACCCTCTCCACCGCCATCTCTCCGTCTGGCCGCGCGGTGGTTGGCGGGACGAAGTCACGATCCGGGGGCTTCTCACGCACACGTCCGGCCTGTCGCCGTTCGTTCGTTTCTGGCACCCCCGGGAAGGGGGGCTGCGGGGGGCGGAGGCGGTCGTGAATGCGATCGCCGCCCTTCCGCCCGCTCACGCCCCCGGCGAGCGGGTCACCTACAGCGACCTGGGGTTCATCCTCCTGGGCGCGGTGGTCGCGGAGGTGACGGGCGAACCGCTTGACCGGTTCCTCGCCCGGACCGCCTGGTCACCCATGGGAATGACCGACACGGGCTTCAACCCGCTGCCCGCCGTCCCGCTGGACCGCATCGCGCCGACCGAGGTGGACACCGTCTTCCGCCATACCCATGTCCGCGGCATCGTCCACGATGAGAACGCCTACGCCATGGGCGGCGTAGCCGGGCACGCCGGGCTCTTCTCCACCGCGCCGGACCTGGCCCGATTCGCGGAGCACCTGCTCCGGTCGCTGGCGGGCGAAGTGGCCCGACCCGCGAGCCGGGAGACCGTAACAAGGTTCACCACCCGGCAGCATGGGACCACCCGGGCGCTCGGCTGGGATGCCGCGCCCGGTTCCGGCGGGATCGCCCGCGCGCTGTCAGCACGGGCCTTCGGCCATACCGGCTTCACCGGGACCAGCGTGTGGATCGACCCCGACCTGGACCTGTACGTGGTGCTTCTCACCAACCGGGTCAACCCGACCCGGGAGGGGACCGGCATCGCCGAGCTGAGGCGGACGATCCATTCTCTCGCCCGACCCCTTTCCGCCCGCGCCCCCGATTGATGTTCACCGGTCTCGACCTCGTGGTCCTGGTGGCCTACCTGGCCGGTGTTGTGGGGCTGGGGACGTGGATGGGGCGGTCCCAGCGGTCGGCGCGGGACTACTTCCTGGCGGGCCACAACGTCCCGTGGTGGGCCATCATGCTGAGCGTGGTGGCCACGGAGACGAGTGCGCTCACCTTCATCAGCCTGCCCGCCACGGCGTATACGGGCGACTTCTGGATGCTCCAGCTCGCGGCCGGCTACATCATCGGCCGGGTCGTCGTGGCATACGTGCTGTTGCCCGGTTACTTCCGCGGGGAGCTCACGACGGCGTACGCGCTGCTCGAAGAGAGGTTCGGCATGGCGACGCGTCGCTTCGCCTCCGCCATCTTCATGGTGACCCGCGCGTTCGCCGACAGCGTGCGGATCTTTGCGGCCGCCATCCCGCTAGCGCTGATCACCGGGTGGCCGTACTGGCAGGTCATCCTGCTGGTCGGCGCGGCCACGCTGGTCTACACCTGGTACGGCGGGCTCAAGGCCGTGGTCTGGGTCGACGTCGTCCAGATGGGGCTGTACGCGGTGGGCGGGGTGTTGGCGATCTGGGTGCTGACCACGCTGGTGCCGGGCGGCTGGTCGACGATCGCGACCACGGGCGAGGCGGCCGACAAGTTCCGGATCCTCCATCTCGAGGGCGGGCCGTCGCAGGCGACGTGGCTGCTCACCGGCCTGGTGGGCGGCGCCTTCCTGACCATGGCCAGCCACGGGGTCGACCACCTCACGGTGCAGCGGCTGCTGGCGGCACCGGATCTGAAGGGGGCGCAGATGGCGGTCATCGGCAGCGGCGTGCTGGTGTTCATCCAGTTCGCGCTGTTCCTGCTGGTGGGCGCGGGCCTGTACGCCTTCTACGCGGGCCGCCCGTTCGCGACGCCGGACGAAGTTTTCCCGCTCTTCATCATCGAGTCCATGCCGTCGGGTCTGGGCGGGCTGCTCGTGGCGGGGATCCTGGCCGCCGCGATGTCGACCGTGTCCTCGTCGCTCAACTCGCTGGCCGCATCGGCGACCCACGACATCTACGCGCCGATTGCCGGCAAGCAGCACGACGAGGCGCACCTCCTGAAGGCCGGTCGGACCCTCACGTTGGTCTGGGCCGCCATCCTCATCGGCGGGGCCATCCTGTTCCGGTTCGCGCAGCAGGGCACGCCCATCGTGGTGATCGCGCTCCAGATCGCGTCGTTCACGTTCGGCCCGTTACTGGGCGGGTTCCTGCTGGGCACCCTGTTCAAGCGTCCCGATCAGCGGGACGCCATCACCGGGATCAGCGTGGCGGTCGGCCTCATGACGACCCTCTGGGTGGTCCAGACGTTCGGCCTGATCACCCCCGTGGTGGACACGCTGTGGTTCGCGCTGATCGGGTCGGCCATAACCGTGGCCGTGGGCACGGCGAGCGCGGCGCTGCGCGGAAGCACCGGCGGCCCTGGGGGCTTGTCCACCGCCGGTCGACCGGGCGGCGGCATACAGAGCGGAGGCATAGGTGAACGGTAGCGCGGTCGTTGGCATGGCCCTGCTGGCCATGATGATCAGTCGCGGCGGCACCGCGGGGCAGGAGGGAGAGACAGGCTTCCTGGACCACGTCGTCCGGGTCGCCGGCCACGAGTACCCGTACCAGGTCTATGTCCCCCGTGACTACACGACCGCCACCAGGTGGCCGGTCATCCTGTTCCTGCACGGAGCCGGCGAGCGCGGTCACGACGGCCTTCGACAGACGGCCGTCGGCCTCGGTGCCGCCGTTCGTCTGTACCCTGAGCGGTACCCCGCGATCATCGTGTTCCCCCAGACGCCCACGGACTCGACCTGGACGGGCGCGCCCGCCGCCGCCGCCATGGCCGCCCTCGATCGGACCATGGCCGACTTTTCCGTGGATCCCAGCCGGGTGTATCTCACGGGTATGTCGATGGGCGGGAACGGGACCTGGTACCTGGCCTACCGGAAGCCGGAGCGCTTCGCCGCAGTGGTCCCGGTCTGCGCCTGGGTCGAGGCCGCCCCCCGGTTCTCCGGCTCCGAGCCGGTCGTGCCCGCCTCCGACGGCCCCCCGTTCGAGGCCCTGGCCCGCCGGCTGTCCGGCATCCCCATCTGGCTCTTCCACGGCGAGGTCGACCCGGCCGTGCCCGTAGACCAGTCGCGCCAGGCCGCAGCTGCTTTGAAGGCTGCCGCCGCAGAGGGAGTCGCCGCAATCCGCTATACCGAGCTGCCCGGCACCGGCCACAACGCATGGGACCCCGCGTACATGTCGCCGGAGTTCGCGGCCTGGTTGATGGCGCAGCGGCGGTAGGCCCGAAACGCGAAACGCGAGACGGCGGGACGCGGGACCCGGAACCCGGGCCCCGGAACCCGAGGGCCCTCGGGTGGGGCGCGCGGCGGCAGACGGGCGAGCGCGTCGTGGCTCGGGCCGACCAGCCGCCGAGGGAAAACGAGTGGTGGGTTCACCGGCGTAGCGCAGGGCAACTCGCTTGTGGCGAGTCGAAAGGGCTCGAAAGGCGAGTTGCCGTTTGCCCCTCGCTTCCCCGTCGACCCGTCAGGGGACCCGCCTCCGCCCCCCGACTCGGGTCCCGGGTCTGGCCCCTCGGGTCACGGGTCTCGCGCCTATCCGAGGACCCACCACCCGATGATCCCTGCCAGGATCAGGCTCAGCAGCAACCCGATGCTCGGCAGGACCCACCGCAGGGGGCCGGCGGCGGGTGGGGCGGCCTCAGCCCGCTGAATGCCGGCGTTGGTGAGGTCGTACATCCAGGTGAGGACCATGGCGACGGGGAAGCCGGCGAGGGTAATGGCCACCACGAGCGGGTAGGCCCAGGGTGGGAGGGGCAGGGCGGGGAGGATGAGGCCAGCGCCCTGGAGCAGGACGTAGGCGAGAGCCGCGTAGCCGATGGCGACGTTGAATACGCGTCGTCTGCGAAGCTCGGCGAGGAAGCCGGCGAGCCCGGGGAGGTTCTCGGCGGCGGTGGAGATGGCGCCGCTCGTCGGCCCCGGCCCCGCGTCCGCAAATCGAGCGGCGTCCCGGCGGGCGGCCCGCCTCTTTCGCAGCCTGGCGAGTGACCGGACCAGCGCCCTGGCCGAGGGGCGGTGTCGGGGGTCCTTGGCAAGGCAAGCGGCAATGATCCTGGCGAGGCGTGGATCGGCGTCGGGGTCGAGATCCCGCAGGTTCCGCGGGGGGCGCCGGAGATGGGCGTTGCCGATGCTTCTTCCCGAGTCGTCGAACGGTCGCTGGAGTGTGAGGGTCTCGAACGCGAGGAGGCCCCAGGCGTAGATGTCGGCGGCCGGCGAGAGCGGCTCGCCCAGGAGCTGCTCGGGGCTGCGATACGCATCGTCGCCCAGGACCTCGCCGGGCTGGGTGAGGCGCGTGACGACCTCGGCGCCGGTCTCCAGGATGCCGGCGAGGCCGAAGTCGGTGAGGACCGCCCGGTCGCCGTCGGCGACCCGGAACACGTTCCCCGGCCGGAGGTCCCTGTGGATGACGCCGTGGCGGTGTGCCTCGGCGAGCGCATCGGCGACCTGTCGCAACAGGCGGAGGGCGTGGGTCGGTGGCAGCGAACCTTCCGCCTGGAGGATATCGTCGAGGGTACTGCCCTCGAGGTACTCCATGACCAGGTACGGCGTCTCGTCGGGAAGGCGGGCGATACGGTGTATGGCGCCGATGCCGGGGTGGCGGAGGCGGGCCGCGGCCCGGGCCTCACGCTCGAAGCGGGCGCGAACGACAGGGTCGCGAGCCAGGATTGGGAGCGGTACCTTGATTGCGACGAGCCTGCGGAGCTCCGTCTCCCTTGCCAGGTACACGTTGGCCGTGCTGCCCTGACCGATGGGGCGCAGGATCTCGAACTCCGGCGCCAGGGCCACGGCCAGCGCCGCGTCATGTGATCCTTGTCCGCGACCGTTCTCGGTCACCACCTTACTGGCTCCCGGGTTTCCTTCCCCGCCGTCGGAGATCATGACATGCTCCACTCCAAGCGATTCCTGTTGGCGGCGCCCCTGGCCGGCGCCGCCGCCGTGGTGGCGCTGGCGTGTGCCCACCCATCCCCGCACGTGTTCGCGCCGCCGCCGGCGATCGAAAACATCTCGATCGAGGAGACCGGTTGCACAACGAACCAGATCGGGATCGTCG
>CAYXJH010000254.1:0-5212 GCA_964465415.1 uncultured Gemmatimonadaceae bacterium | reverse complement strand
CGCGCGCGGGCGTGACGCGCGCCCGCGAGGAGCTGGCCCGGGCGGTGCAGGGGGATGTCCCGGCCGACGACCTGGCTCGCGCCAGCTCGGCAGTGACGGAGAATCTGCGGCTGTTCCTCAACGTGTCGGTGGAGGCCTACCCCCAGCTCACCGCGAACCGCAGCTTCATTGCCCTTCAGGACGAGCTGACCGAGACGGAGAACCGCATTGCGGTGGTACGCCGCGACTACAACGAGAGCGTGCAGACCTACAACACGTACATCCGCCAATTCCCCCAGGCCATGACGGCGCGGGTGATCGGTGCGGGTCGCCGGGAGACGTTCGAAGCGCCCGCCGGCGTCGAGACGCCGCCCACCGTCGAATTCGGCAGGGATCGGCCCGGCGCCGGCTCGGCACGGCCGTCGCCATGATGCAACGAAACGTCCACGGAGGAGTCATGCACCGGATCTTCGCCCTGACGATCGCTCTGCTCCTCATCGCCATGCCGGTCGATGCACAGGACGCCCTGCTCCAGTCGTGCGCAACCGTGCCGCTGACCGCGACGCCGGGCCCCATGCCCGCTCAAGTCGAGAACCAGTTCCGCTTCATGTGCGGCCAGGTCGTCCAGGCCATGACTACCGTCCAGCCGACGGTCGGCGTGGCGTTCTCCGGCGGCGCCCATACCCTGGGCACGGCGACCACGTTGGGGCTACGCCTGGGGGCCGTGCCCAGACTGAGCGTGACGGCTCGTGTCAACGCCGCCCTGGCCGATGTGCCCGACCTGCTGCACGGGTACACGCCCTCGTTCGACGGCCAGGAGCTCCTGCCCATGGGAACCGTCGGGGTGCCCGTGCTGGCGGCCCAGGGCGATGTCGTGCTCGGGATCTTCAACGGCCTGTCCGTGGCGCCGTTCCTTCGCGGCTTCGGCGCCGTGGACATCCTCGGCAGCGTGTCCTTCATTCCGGCCGTCAGCAGGATCGGGCTGGATGACCCGGTGGTGACCCTCGGGGCGGGAGCCCGCGTTGGAATCCTGCGGCAGGGGCTGGTGATGCCCGGCGTGTCCGTGTCCGCCATGTACCGGACCATGTTGTCCGACGTGTCGTTCGGAGAGCTTGGACCCGACCCCGCCACCGGCGACCCGGCGGAGTTCACGGCTTCACTGTCCTCGTGGAGCTTCCGGGCCGGTGTCAGCAAGGGCCTGCTGCTGTTCGACCTGGCCGCCGGCGCCGGGTACGACATCTACACCAGCGACGTCGATTTCGACTGGCGTCTGCATTGTCCCGCGAACGTGTGCGGACAGGAGATGACCCTGTCGACGGACGGCGGGGTGCAGGGCAGGCTCCGGACTTCGGCCTGGAACCTGTACGGGAACCTGGGCCTCAACTTCCTGTTGGTGCGGGTCGTGGGGGAAGTGGGATACCAGCTGCCCAACGACATCATCGGTGTCGAAGACCTCCAGGCCGCGGGTCTGCCCGCACAAGCGCCGTCTGTGGAGGATCTGACTGGGGGGCGATTCTTCCTCGGGTTCGGGGTTCGTCTAAGTCTCTGAGCGGGGCCGTCGGGGCGGAGCGGATCCCTCGGGGGCTGGACTACGGATCGGCGTTTCCGTCAGGGATCTCCCCCCGCTCCGCTCCGGGCGCTCCCCACTCGACCGGCGGGGATCTCCTTTACACTTTCGCGGGTTTTTCCGGGATTGAAGCCCCCCTGACCTCGCGCTATCTTCGTGCACGATGATTACTTGCGAAGTGGCCTGGGGCTGCCGTCGTGTCTGACGGCCTCGTTCTGGAGGGCATCGCCAAGCGCTTCGGGCGCAAGTGGGCGTTGCGCGGGACGAGCTTGCGCGCGGAGGCGGGCACCGCCCTGGCGCTCATGGGGCACAACGGCAGCGGCAAGACGACCCTGCTACGGGTGATCGCCACGACCTTGCGCCCCACTCGCGGGCAGGGACGCATCTTCGGCCATGAGCTGGTCCGGGAGGCCGGCGCAATCCGGGAACACGTCGGGGCCCTGTACCACGCGGCTGGCGTCTACGGCGACCTGTCCGCGCGGGAGAACCTGGAGTTCGCCCGCCGGATGTGGGGGGGGCGCGCGGAGGTGAGCGTGGATGAGGCGCTGGACCGTGTGGACCTGACCCACGCCGCGAAGGAGCGGGCGGCCGGGTTCTCATCGGGGATGACGCGGCGGCTCGCGCTGGCCCGTCTCATCATGCGACCGCCGCGCCTGCTCCTGCTGGACGAGCCCTACGCCAGCTTCGACGCGGACGGCATCGAACTGGTCAACCAGATGGTCCGGGATACGGCGAACCGCGGCGGGATCGTGTTCATCGCCACGCACGACCCGGAACGATCCGCCGGCGTGGTGGACGGCATCGTCACGCTCCAGGAGGGGCGGATCGTTCCGGCATCGGCCGGCCGGCCGATGCTCCGCGCGGAGGTCGTGCGATGAGTTTCCGGGCCGAGACGACGCGCGTGGCCGCCGTCGCATGGAAGGATCTTACCACGGAGCGGCGATCCAAGGCGAACTTCAACGCCGTGTTGTTTTTGGCGGCGTTGATGCTTCTGATGTTCGGGTTCGCGCTGGGGCCCGATGCCGCATCGCTGCGGGCCGCGGCCGCCGGGATCGTCTGGCTCACCATCCTCTTCAGCGGAAACCTGGCATTCCACCGCTCCTACCAGGTCGAACTGGAAGGCGGAGCCCTGGAGACGCTTCTCCTGTATCCGGGCGCCCGAAGCTCGATCTTCCTCGGCAAGCTCCTGGCGAACCTGGTGTTCGTGCTGCTGGTCCTGGTGGCGCTGGTCCCCATCGCCATCATCCTGTACGACATCCCGGTGGGTCGGTCCACTCCCATGCTGTTCCTGGTCATTTTCCTGGGCACGTTCGGGTTCGTGGCGCTCGGGACGTTCTACGCGTCCATGGCCAGCCGCAGCCGCGCCCGTGAGGTGCTGTTGCCGCTGTTGCTGTTTCCCATGCTCGTCCCGGTCCTCGTCGCGGCCGTGGAAGCGACGAGCCTCCTACTCCAGGGGGATCCCATGGGCGAGGCGACCCGGTGGGTTCGGCTCCTGGTTTCGTTCGATGTCATCTTCCTGGGCGCGTCGATCCTGGCGTTCGGGGCCGTGATAGAGGAGTGACATGCGAGAATTGACAGCTCTCATGAACGAGCGCCCGCCGATCTGGCTCATCGGAGTGAGCGTGTTGGCGTTCGTGGCGGTAGCGGCGGCGCAGGTGCTCGGATTCCTGACGTCTCCGGCGGCCGAGCTCTACCAGCATTCGCAGAAGATCATGTACGTCCACGTGCCGTCTGCGTGGAACGCGTTCATGGCCTTCTTCGTGGTGTTCTGGGCCAGCTTGGTGTACCTCTGGAAGCGGAGCGAGCGTGCGGACCTGTTGGCGGCTTCCGCGGCCGAGGTCGGGGCCGTCTTCACGGGGCTCACGCTCATGCTCGGGTCGATCTGGGGCAAGTGGGCCTGGGGCGTTTGGTGGACCTGGGACGCCCGCCTTACGTCGACGGCCGTGTTGTTCATCATCTTCGTCGGCTACCTGGCGCTCCGGTCGTTCACGGATGACCCGGAGCGGCGTGCCACGTGGAGCGCGGGGGTCGGGATCTTCGGCGCGCTGAACGTGCCCATCGTTTACATGTCCGTCCGCTGGTGGCGCACGCTGCACCAGGTGCAGTCGTCACCCCAGACCATGTCCGGCGAGTACGTGACGAGCCTGCGGCTGAACGGAATCGCGTTCCTGCTGGTCCTGGTCACCTTCATCGGTTGGCGGTACAGGGCCGCGCGGATCCAGCGGCGCGCCGAAACGCTCCACGACGACGCGGTACTCGAAGGGAGAGAGCTCCATGTTTGAAGCGGGCAACGAGGTCTGGAACTACGTGATCGGTGCGTACGGGGTTACCTGGCTGGGGTTGATCGCATACTCTCTACGGCTGTACGTCCTGAACCGGCGGGCGAAGGAGGCGGCGGTGGAACTGGGAGGCGACGCATGAACAAACGACTCATTGGCGTGCTGGGCACGGTCCTCGTGTTGAGCGGATTCGGATACCTGGTCTGGGGCGGCCTGGGCGGCAACCTGGTGTACTTCGTAACGCCGACGGAGCTGGTGGAGAGAGGGGAGGCGGCGTACGACTCACCGGTGCGGCTGGCGGGCAACGTCGTGCCCGGCACCGTGAACTGGAACGCCATCGATCTGGACCTCCGCTTCCAGATCACCGACGGCGAGACGGACATCGAGGTCTGGTCGAAGGGAGCGCCGCCGGCGATGTTCCAGGACACGATGGGTGTGGTGGTGGAGGGTCGCTACAACCGGGCGGGCATTTTCGAGTCCTCGAGCGTGATGGTCCGTCACTCGAATGAGTACAAGGCGCCGCCGGAAGGGCATCGCCCGGCGGACACGTATCAAGGGCTGATCCGGGAGGATGGGACATCGTGATTCGACTTCTCGGTTACAGCGCGACGGTCTTTTGCCTCGGCCTGGCGGTCTATGGCGCCATCGCCGCCTGGTGGGGTGTCCGGACCCGGCGGCCGGAGATCCTGGCCAGCGTCCGGACCGTGGCGTACGCCACGTTCGGCCTGATGCTCGTGGCGAACCTGGCCATGGTCTATGGCCTGGTGACCCACGACTTCAGCATCTCCTATGTGGCGCAGGTGGGAAGCCGTGCCACGCCGCTCTGGATCTCGGTGATCTCGTTGTGGAGCGCGCTGGAGGGTTCGATCCTGTTCTGGGGCCTGGTGCTGGCGTTCTGTGGCGCCGCGGTGGCCTGGGTCCACCGGAACCAGGACAGCCCCATGTTCGCCATCACCAACGGCACGATGCTGGTCGTCGGGGCGTTCTTCTACATGCTGATGGTGGGCCCCGCCAACCCGTTCGGCGCCGTTTTCCCGGTGCCGGCCGACGGACCTGGCCCGAATCCGCTGCTCCAGAACCATTGGTTGATGGCGGTGCACCCGCCACTGCTGTACCTGGGCTACGTGGGATTGACGGTTCCCTTCGCGTTCGCTGTGGGCGCGCTGGTCACGCGGCAGACCGATGAGCGCTGGCTCTGGCTGACGCGCCGGTGGACATTGACCGCGTGGGCGTTCCTGAGCATCGGGATCATGGCCGGGATGTGGTGGTCGTACGAGGTGCTGGGCTGGGGCGGGTACTGGGCGTGGGACCCGGTGGAGAACGCGTCGTTCCTGCCCTGGCTCACCGCCACCGCGTTCATCCACTCGGCCATGGTGCAGGAGCGGCG
>CAYXJH010000253.1:1804-5246 GCA_964465415.1 uncultured Gemmatimonadaceae bacterium | reverse complement strand
CGAGCTCATCCTCGACCGCGCCCTCGCCGCGCGCCACCGGCTCCGCGTGGGGGACCGGCTCCAGGTCCAGAAGCGGACGTTCCGCGTGGCGGGGATCAGCACCGGCACCAACGCCGTGATCACCCAGTTCGCCTTCGCGACGCTCGACGATGCCGCCGATCTGCTCGGTCTCCCCGGGGTCGTCAGCTTCTGGCTCCTCACGGCCCAGGAAGGCGTCACTCCCGACCGGCTGGCCGCCGCCGTCCGCGCCGGGATGCCGGGGCTCAACGCGTTCTCCCACGAGCAGTTCGTGCAGAACAACTTGGACGAGATGCGGACCGGGCTGCTCCCAATCCTCGCTACCATCGCGGCGCTGGGGCTCCTGACAGGCGGGGCCGTCGTGACACTGCTGTTGTACGGCGGGGTTCTGGATCGGCGGGCCGACTACGCGGTCCTCAAGGCGCTCGGGGCCAGCCAGCTGTTCCTTGCGCTGCTGGTGGCGCGGCAGTCGCTGCTCGCCATCGCGGCCGGCCTCGCGTTCGGCGCCCTGGGGTACGCCGCGGCCGTCCCCTTGCTCCACTGGCTCGTGCCGGAGGCGGCGCTGCGTATGACCCCAACCATCGCGCTGACCGTAGCGATCCTGACCCTGGGGATGGGCCTGGCTGGCGCGTGGCTCGCCATCCGGAAACTCCGTTGGATCCACCCGGGCGAGGTATTCCGGGCATGAGCGGGCCGAACGTGGTGGTACGGGCCCTCCGGCTCTCCAAGACCTACCGGGCCCCCGGGGGGGTGGAGGTGGCCGCCGTGCAGGGGGTGACGCTGGAGGTCCGCGCCGGCGAGCTTGTTCTGATCGCCGGGCCCAGCGGAAGCGGGAAGACGTCGTTGCTCTCCATGATCGGCGGGATCACGCCCCCCACCGCCGGCACGGTCATGCTGGCCGGCACCGAGCTCGGCACGCTCGACCAGACGGCGCTCGCGGCCTTCCGGCTCCGGCACATCGGATTCGTCTTCCAGGGGTTCCGCCTGCTCGACGCGCTGACGGTGGTGGAGAACCTTGAGCTGCCGCTCCACCTGGCGGGGATGCGGCGCCCCGGATCGCGCCGGCGAGCCATGGCTTTGCTAGACGAGTTGGGGCTGGCGAACCGCGCCCGATTTCGCCCCGACGTCCTGAGCGGTGGCGAAAAGCAGCGCGTTGCCATCGGCCGCGCTCTCGCCCTCGACCCCCCGCTCCTCCTGGCCGACGAGCCCACCGGCAGCCTGGACTCACGGTCCGGCCGTGGCGTCATCGGGATGCTCGCCGACGCGGCGAACCAGCGAGGCAAGGCGGTCTTGGTGGTGAGCCACGACCCCCGCATCCGCGCCGCCGCCCGGCACGTGGTCCGGATGGAGGACGGCCGGTGCCGCGCACCTCGCCGTCCCGGCGCCCAATCGTGACGCCGGGCCGCGTCCCCACGCAGGTTTGGATTCCGGTGCCTGCGGCTGCCGGCGCGGCAGCGGACGCAATTCTGCCACCGGACGTCCGTCCCGCGTCACCGTCAGCGTCTCGCCTCGCCCCCACCCCCGATACGAGCCGGTAACGGTTTCGTGCGCCCTCGTCCCGAAACGGCGAGTTGCCGCGGCAGGCCCAGGGAGAGCCCGTTGCGGACGCCACGCCCCTGTGATGCCTATCCTTTGGCCGCCGCGTGCTCCGTTCCGCTTCATCCCGCCGCGTCGGCGACGAGCCGCGACATCTCCTCCGCTACGGACTCGAGTGGGGCCGTGTCGCGGCGGCTCTTGGCCAGGAGGATGCCTCCCTCAACTGCGGAGACGACAACGAGGGCGAGGGATTCCGAGCGGTCGGGCGGGACGCCGGATGCGAGCAGGCGGTCCCTCAGGATCCGGTGCCACGCTTCGAAGGACTCCCTGCAGGCCCGGTCCAGCTCCGACGCCGGTTCGGGCGCGTCGAGCACCACGGGCGCGACCGGGCACCCCAGCACGTAGCCGGACGCCCGAAGCTCCTCCGCCGCGCCCAGCGCGTAGGCGCGGACGCCCTCCGCCGGGCTCTCCGCCCTGCCAAAGGCCTCCAGGAGGAAGTCGTTGATCCGCCGGACCTCTCGGAGCAGCGCCTCCAGGACGAGCTGATCCTTTCCTCCGGGGAAGTGGTGGTAGAGCGAGCCTCGCGGCGCACCGCTCTCGGCCAGGACATCGCTCAGGCTGACGCCCCGGTAGCCGCGGGCATGCACCAGCGTGGACGTCGCCGCGAGCATCCGGTCGCGTGTGCTCATCCTCCTCGACTCCGTGCCTTCGAGTTCATCCTTGACGGCGCCATGAGGGTCCTCCTACCATGAGACGTTCGATTATGACGGTCGGTCTACATAATAGCTGGAGGCAGCCATGGCGAGCAACGCGCACGCCGCGACGGACGTAGGAAGCTGGCAGCTCGACGGTGCGGGGCCCGACGCGTACGAGCGCTACCTCGTGCCGAAGTTCTTCCGCCCCTGGGCCGAACGGCTCGTCGATCTCGCGGCGCCCTCGCCGGGCGACCACATCCTGGACGTTTGCGCGGGCACGGGGATCGTGGCCCGCGCGGCCGCCCGGCGGGTGGGAGCGGAGGGCCGAGTGATGGGGTTGGATCGGAACGAGGCGATGCTCCGGACGGCGGCGCGGATCGACGCCGACGAAGGGGGAGCCCCCTCGGTGGAGTGGCGGCTGGGAGACGCCGTACAGCTTCCGTTCGAGGAAGGCGATTTCGACGTGGCGTTCTGCCAGCAGGCGCTCCAGTTCGTCCCCGACCCGGCCGCCGTCGTGGGCGAGATGCATCGCGTGCTGCGGCGGGGAGGGCGCATGGGGCTGAACGTGCTCAGATCCATCGCCCACCACCCGAGCTACGCCCTCCTCGCGGAGGTGCTCGAAGTGCACGCCGGCGAAGAGGCCGGGGCGATGATGCGCTCTCCGTTCCCGAGCTGGAGCGCGGCAGAGCTCCGCGACCTGGCTCGGTCCGCGGGGTTCGAGACGGTGGTCCTTCACATCGATATCCGGGAGATCCGCTTCCCTTCGGCCGCCGAGTTTCTTCGACAGGAAGCCGCGAGCTCGCCGCTCGCCGGACCCGTCGCGGCGCTCGAGGAGGGGGTGCGCACGAGGATGCTCGCGGCTGTCGATGAAGCGCTTCGCGATTATACGGACGACGAGGGCGTCGTCTTCCCGATGGAGACGCACATGCTGGTGGCGACTCGGAATGCGCTTCCAAAGCAGCGCCGAGCCGAACACATCCTTTAGGTCCTCCGTGGGCTCTAGCAGTGGAGCCGGCGGGAGTCGAACCATCGCCTCCTGCGCCCAACGTTCGACCGCAACGCGGCGCTACGGACGGCCTGTTCCCGGCCGACCGCCTCAAACCTCGCCCGGTTCACGCTCTGCACCTACCGATGCTCATGGGCTGAGCGGCACCTGGCTCCGGCGGCGCCACGCTGTAGCCCCGAGGAGGCGG
>CAYXJH010000253.1:0-1704 GCA_964465415.1 uncultured Gemmatimonadaceae bacterium | reverse complement strand
CGCGATGACCGGATAGCCTGTATTCAACCAATCGGTTGACAGCGGCGCCCTGCTCGACGTACATTTGCTTTCAACCAATGAGTTGAATAAGGAGACCATCGGTGGACGACAGCCAACTGACCCGGATCTTCGCCGCCCTCGCCGATCCGACGAGGCGCGACATCGTGACTCGCCTCGCGGTGAGCGACGCGACCGTCGGGGAGCTGGCCGAGCCCTACGGCGTGTCGATCCAGGCCGTGTCCAAGCACATCAAGGTGCTCGCCGACGCCGGCCTGGTCACCCAGAGAAAGGACGCCCAGCGGCGACCATGCCACTTGGAGGCGGAGGTCTTCGAACTGATGACCAAGTGGATCGAGCGGTATCGTCAGCAGGCCCAGGAGCGCTACGAGCGCCTGGACGCCGTTCTCGCCGAGATGCGAGGCGACAAACACCTCAATCAACAACGACAGCAAGGAGCAGCGTCATGAACCGGAGCCGCTACCAGGCCACGATCGAGGCCGATCCCAAG
The DNA here is from genome assembly GCA_964465415.1 of uncultured Gemmatimonadaceae bacterium. Lineage (GTDB taxonomy): Bacteria > Gemmatimonadota > Gemmatimonadetes > Longimicrobiales > RSA9 > SLCC01. Next base: position 1,196 of record CAYXJH010000253.1, on the reverse strand, counting down.
TTGCCGATCATCCGCATTACCCGTGACTTCGACGCCACGCCAGCCCAGCTCATGCGGGCCCACACCGATCCTACGCTGTTCGCCCGCTGGGTCGGTCCCAACGGTTCGGACATCAGGATCCTCGATTGGGACGCCACCACCGGCGGGCGCTGGCGCTTCGCCGGCAATCTCGACGGCGAGGAGTACGGCTTCCACGGCTGCTTCCACGAGGTCAGCGAGACCCGCATCGTCCAGACGTTCACCTTCGACGGTCAACCCGAGGATGTCGCGCTTGAGACGCTGTGGTTCGAGGATCTCGGCGACGGCCGCACTCGGCTGCACGTCCAGTCGCTCGTCGACAGCTTCGAGGGTCGCGACCAGTGGTTGGCCAGCGGCATGGAAGTCGGCGTCGAGGAGGGCTACGCCAAGCTCGACACGCTCGTCGCGGAGCAGGGATGAGCGGCCGGCGCTGAACCGGGATGTTGAGTTGAGTCGATCCGGAGCGAACCCGTCACCGCTGACATTCTACAGGCCATGGGTACGGCTCAGCGGCGCCGGCGGATGCGTTCTGCTTGGTCCCAGCGTGACATGTCGGAGAGGTCCGATCGACCCAGAAGGCGGTGGTGGTTGAACCGCCAGACCCATCCCGAGGCGACCAACTCTACGTCCACGAGGCCGCGCACTCAGCCGTCCGCGATCAGCGCTCGTGGGAGGGGTCTTTGCACGCCCGCATCTCTCCCGCCACCAGCAGGCACCCATTCTCGAACGCGAAACCCTCCCGCGTGCGCCAGGGCGCGGTGCGCTCCACGGCGGTGGACCCACCCCCTGTACGTGGCACCAGCACGAAGGTCGGCGCGTTGGCCATTGTGCCCAGAAGGATGCCGCTCTCGTGGCCGGCGTCGCTCCAGAACATGCGCAAGAGGACCATCCCGCGCGGGTACTCCAGGCGCACCAGGGTAAGACTCCCCCCGCGCAACTGGGTGCCGGGCGCGTTGCGGACGCTCCCCAGCACCGTGACGCTCTGCACCTGGCCGCGCTCCCTCAGGAACCCCATGAGCGCGCGCGCCCGCGCGGCGGGGTCTGTGCCCTCGGGCACCAACCCGGCCAGCGCGTCCTCGCGACCGGCGAGCAAGGCCTCTACCACCCCCGCGGTTTGCATGCTGAGCGCCGCCAGGTCGCGGCGCTCTTCCGCCGTGTGGCCCAGGAAGGCGTCCATC
>CAYXJH010000252.1:0-5249 GCA_964465415.1 uncultured Gemmatimonadaceae bacterium | reverse complement strand
CGGCGCCACCGGTGCGGCCTGGCGCTCAGCCACCCGTGCCACCGCGGCCTCGACGGCGGAAGCGGTGGCAAAGCCGCGATCGAACAGGTCACCCTGCCGGACGCCGGCAGGCTCGGTCGCGCCGACTTCGACGTGCATCCCCGTCACGGCGTCGGGAACGGTCAGCCGCTCCAGGAGACCTCGGACCATCCGGAGCCAGTTGTCCCGGCTCGCCGTGGGTCGGGCCGGTCGAAGCGTCCGCTCCCAAGCCTCCCCGTTCGCCAGGGGAAGGACGAGCCGGAGCTCACGGGCATGCTCGCCCCGCTCCACCAGCCGGTCGCACAACGGCCTCAGCAGCGCATTCGCCGTGAACAGCAGCCGGGCAGGGTCGGTGAGAACGTAATCGACGAAATCGATGGCGCCGTGTGGCCGCTCGGGAGGGGTCGGCCCGAAGAGGAGCCGTCGATCCTCGGCCCGCGCCAGCCGCCAGAGCTCCACGGCGTCGGCGCCGAACCGCACCTCCACCGCTTCCCGCTCCAGCACCGCCAGGTCTCCCACAGTCCGGACCCCGACCCCGTCCAGCAGCACTCGTATGCGGGCATCCCGGACCAGGGCCGTGACAGGAAGGCTCCCCAGCCATCGCCGCTCCCCGCCCCGCTCCACCGTCACCACCCTCGATGCGATCTCCTCCGTGGAAGACGACCCGGACGACCCGGTAACGCCATCCCGTCGCCAACCCCACCCCGTCCGCTCTTTCACACGGAATGGGGTCGGTGCACCGGAACGCCCGGACCCGTCCCACCCCCGGCACGCCGCCTGCTCCGCCACCACCGCCACCCCCGCCACACCGGCCCAGGCCGAGATCCCATTCTCCCACAATCGCGCCAGCAGCCGCTCCGCCAGCGCCGCCGCGTCCAGACCCCGACCGTCGGCCCAGATGACCGCTCCCGCCACCCGCACACGCGGGGCTACATCGACAAGCGACAGGCCCGCAGCCGCAGAATCGCCAGTGCCGTCCTCACCGACCGACGCCCCGCCGATCGACCAGTCGGGGCTCCAGAGACAGACGTACATCGTGATGCTCCACCGGAAGACGGAACCGGACTCGCTGGTCCAGCCCCATGGACTCCACTCGCGCCTGCACCGCCACCGACTCCAACGACACCGGCTCACCGAATGGGCCGCGCCGCCAACGAAAACCCGATCGATCGAATGCCGACCTCACCCGCAGGTGAGACACCGGTGCTCCCCCCGCCACCGCCACGAACGCCGCGCCACCCTCCCGCGCCGCCCGACCCAGACGGACACCCTCGCCGTCCCCCAACCCCGCACCTCCTCCCGTCAGGACGACGAGGGCGAACCCTCCCGACCGCAACAGCTCCTCCGCGCACGACGCCGATTCCGATGGCCGCGGGCGAAACAGCCACGGCACGGCCCCACCATCCGCCGCCCACGACCAGTAGGCCCCCGATACCACTCCCGCCCCATCCACCCACGCCGCCCGCTCTCCACTCACTACCGCCGACTCGCAGGCCGACCGCAGGACCGACGTCGCTCCCCCACCCGGCCGCCACAACGTGAGCCGCCCCCGTGGCAGTCCCCCCGCCGGCAACGCAACGTCCAGCGCGCCGATCCCCGTCGCCACCGCACCCGTCGTCCCGGACCGGACCGGCTGCGCGTCCGGGAACCGCTCCTCCAGCTGACGCCGAAGCGCCAGGATTTCCGCAGGCAGGGCCGCCATGCTCTCCTTTCAACCCCCTGGATCCGTTGGCACCGGGGCTCGTAGCATAACCCGAATAAATACCGAAAGCAACCCTCCCGACCAGAACTTCCTCAGAAACCACACGAAGTCATGTGGAAGGGGAAAGGCGTGGGGTTTCACGGCGGGCTCCCTGGGTTTTCCCGTGGGTCCGCAGCGGAGGCAAAACGCGCAACCGTCCGGTAACCGGAGGGTCGGTGTCGAGTTTGGCACCTCTACGGTGGCCAAATGCACGGACGCCCACCGCCCGCCTCGACCGGGTGTGCATTTCGCCACCCCTATCGTGTCGAATTCGACATCCGGTCCCGCCGTGGACGCGATTGTGCGTTTTCCCACCGCCGCCCCGCCCCGCCCCCCGCCCCCCGCCGCTCCCGCTGCCCGCCGCTCTCGCTGCCCGCTGCTCCGCTGACCGGCGCTACGGGCCGCGCCGGACGCACACCGCCGGGCGAGAGCCAGCCTTCTGGCGACTGGCTCGGCGCGGGCGACCACACGAAGAAGTCGGAAGAGCCAGAATGGGAAACTCACCCCGACCCCCACGCCAAGTACCGTTCATCTCCGGTGTTGTGCATTTCCGCGTTTCCGATTATCTACCGATCATGACGCGCACTCTGACTCCCGTCCCGATCGGCAGCGGCTGGTGGTGGTGGCCGTTGGGGGAGGAGTGCGCACGCGCCGGTCACTGATCGACTGAAGTAGTTCCGGCGACGACCCCAGGCGGGCGCGCTCCTCTCGAACGGAGAAGGGCGCGCCCGCCTCTTTTTGTACTGTGGAGAGGGGGTGGGATGCACACGGTGGAAGCGGGATCGGCAATCCGGCGCGACGAAATGGGGCGTGGCGCGGCGCCTGTGGAGATCGGAGCCCGCGGGCGGGAGCTCGGCGATGCGTTGCGGGAAGCGGTCCTGGAGGCGCCGCTGGAGGCGGTGGTGCCGGTGTGGAGATCCCTGTCGTCGGACACGGAGACGCCGGTCTCGGCGTATCTCAAGCTGCGGCGGGGCGGAACGGGCTTCCTGCTGGAGAGCGGCGAGCGCGATGGCCGCCTGGGCCGCTTCTCGTTCATCGGCTCCGGTCCGGACGCGGTGCTGCGGTCCGACCTGGACCGGGGAACCCTCACGACGGAGCGCGGGATCACCGCGTACCGCCGCTCGCCGCTGGAGGCGGTCCGTGAGCTGGCGGGCGATGCCACGGTGTGGCATGGCGGCGGAGCGTTGACGGATCGGGTGACATCGCCGACATGGGGTGTCGGCGCCAGCGGGTTGCCGGGGTTCGCGGGCGGGCTGGTGGGCGCGTTCGGCTACGACCTTTCACGGACGCTGGAGCGACTTCCCACGGACCTCCCGGACGACACCGGGTTCCCGGCCGCCCTCTTCGCCCGCTACCACACCGTCCTCGCCTTCGACCATGCCCGCCAGCTGATGATAGCCGTGTCGTTGCTCCCGGCCGCGTCCGATGCGGGGGAGCGCCTCGAGTCGCTGCGCCGGGCGGAAGGTCGGATCGAAGGGGTCCTGAACGCGCTGCGGCGAGGCGCGGCCCCCATGGCGGCGGGCCCGGCGGATCGCGGCTCTTCCGGCATGGCTCCGCGGTGGCTCCCGGATGATGCCACGTTCCGGTCGTCGGTGTCGGAGGCGGTGCGTCAGATCCGGGCGGGCGAGGCGATCCAGGTGGTGCTGTCCCGCCGGCCGGAGGTGGGGTTCGACGGCGACCCGTTCGACCTGTACCGGGCCCTCCGTAGGGTCTCGCCGGCGCCCTACATGTTCTTCCTCGAGTTCCCGGAAGTCGCGCTGGCGGGGGCATCGCCGGAGATGCTGGTCCGGGTGGAGGGCGACGCGGCGCAGGTCTCGCCCATCGCCGGCACCCGGCGCAGGGACGACGACCCGGAGGAGGACGCGCGGTTGGAGGCCGAGCTCCGGGCGGACCCCAAGGAGTGGTCGGAGCATGTGATGCTGGTCGACCTGGGCCGGAACGACCTCGGCCGCGTCTGCCGACCGGGATCGGTGCACGTGCCCCGGCTGATGGAGGTGGACCGGTTCAGCCACGTGATGCACCTGGTGTCGGTGGTGACGGGCCGTCTACGCGACGATGTGGACGCGCTCGATGTATTTGCCGCCTGCTTCCCGGCGGGCACGGTGTCCGGCGCGCCCAAGATCCGGGCGATGGAGCTGGTGGAGGAGCTGGAGACCGTGCGGCGTGGCGCGTACGCCGGGGCGGTGGCCCACATCGCGCCGGGCGCGGCGGCGTTGGATGCGGCGATCACGATCCGGACGATCGTGGCCCGGCGAGGACGCGCGCAGGTCCAGGCGGGCGCGGGGGTGGTGGCGGATTCGAAGCCGGAGCGGGAGCTGACGGAGACGGCAGAGAAGGCGCGCTCCCTTATCGCGGCGTTGGAGCTGGTCGGGGCGGTGACGCCATGATCCTCGTCCTGGACAACTACGACTCGTTCACGTTCAACCTGGTCCAGCTCCTTGGCGCGTTGGGCGCCGAGGTAGAGGTCGTGCGCAACGACGAGCTGGACGCGGCCGGTCTCGAAGCGCTCCGGCCGTCGGGGCTCATCGTGTCGCCCGGCCCCTCCCACCCGGACCATACGGGAAACGCAGCAGCCATCGTCCGGCGGGCGCTGGGGATGGAGGGCGGAGACGGTATCTGTCCGGTCCTCGGGGTCTGTCTGGGCCATCAGCTGCTCGGGCGGCTGTTCGGCGCCGCGGTCGAGCCCGCGCCGGAGCCGGTCCACGGTCGACCGGCCCGCGTCAGCCACGACGGGCATGGCGTGTTCGTGGACGTCCCCCTGCCGTTCGAGGCGGGGTGTTACTACTCGCTGGCGGTCGTAGAATCGACGTTGCCAGCCGAGCTGCGGGTCAGCGCCCGGGACGAAGGAGGCGTGATCATGGGTCTGCGCCACGCGACGCTCCCGGCTGAAGGCGTCCAGTTCCATCCGGAGTCGATCATGACCCAGGCGGGCAACCGTATCGTGGCCAATTTCCTGAGTCAGGGGAGGTACGCATGAGGGAGGACCCGGTCCGGGACGCGCTCCGCAGGCTGGCTCGCGGCGAGGATCTGCGCGAGGAGCAGGCGATGGAGGCCATGGACCGCGTCATGGAGGGTGAGCTGTCGCCCACGCTGGTGGCCGGGTTCCTGATGGGTCTGCGGGCGAAGGGAGAGACGGTGGACGAGATCGTGGGCTGCGCCCGGGCGATCCGGGCGCGTTCGGCACCCTTCCCGGGGGCCCGGGCCGGCCTGGTGGACACGTGCGGCACGGGAGGCGACGGCGCCGGCACGTTCAACATCTCGACGACCGCGGCGTTCGTGGTGGCTGGGGCGGACGTGGCCGTGGCCAAGCACGGCAACCGGGCGGTCTCCAGCGCCACCGGGTCGGCGGACGTGCTGGAGGCGCTGGGCGTGGACGTGGGGATGGACGGCCGCGACGCGAGCGCCGCCCTGGACGCGGCGGGCATCACGTTCCTCTTCGCCCCGGTCTTCCACTCGGCCATGCGTCATGCCGCGCCGGTCCGCCGCGAGC
>CAYXJH010000251.1:0-5254 GCA_964465415.1 uncultured Gemmatimonadaceae bacterium | reverse complement strand
CCATCATCATTCCCGGCCTCTTCGTTGCCGCCATCCTGGCCGCCGCCATGTCGTCGATCTCGTCCGAGCTGAACTCGCTCTCCACCGCCACCATCATCGACTTCTACCGGCGACGCATCCGGACCCGTGCGCCCGACTCCCACTACCTGCTGGTTTCCAAGCTGGCCACGGGCTTCTGGGGCGTATTCGCGTGCGTCGTGGCGGTCTACGCCGTCGCCCTGGGCTCGCTCATCGAAGTGGTCAACCGCTTCGGCTCGTTCTTCTACGGGTCCATACTGGGGGTGTTCATGCTGTCGTTCATCCCGCTCGCCCGCGGTCGGGGCGCGTTCTACGGGCTGTTCGCGGGGATGGGCACCGTCGCCGCGTTCGGATACTTCGCGCCCCAGATCTCGTTCCTGTGGCACAACGTCATCGGCGCCGTGATGGTGGTCACGGTGGGCACCGTGCTCAGCCTGTCCGTGCGCGAGCCCGCAAGCGGGGCATCGTAGGCCCCTTCGACGGCGTACGTAAGCCTCAGGTACCCTCCAGGCTGCCGTGGACCGCCTCCTTGTTCTCGATATCGCCCCGGGCGGCGATAAAAGCGCAGTAGATCCCGAACGCGACGAACGCGGCACCGGCGAGCAACAGGAGCACATCACCATACGGCTGCTCCTCCAGTGCCTGGAACGCCTCGGCCAGGCCCGCGGCATCGTCCGGGTCGAACGTCACCGCAGACTTGATCACCAGGTAGCCGATCAAGCTGTAGACGGCGCCACGGCCCACATGACCCCACCAGCCGGCGCCGGCTAGCGCCACGTGCTCCCAGGCGGACATCTTCCGGTGCTTGAACTCCTCCCGGTACGCGCCACGCAACGCGAATACGATCTCGTTCAGCCCCGCCGCGATGACACCCAACCCCGCCAGTCCGACCAGCACCCGTCCACCCGGCCACCCGAGGACCGTGGCGGTGAAGTCCGATACGCCATTGTCATCACTACGCATGCCGGCCATCACCCCGATGGCGAAGACGGCCAGGTACCCGTAGAAGAGCCCGATCCCCAGGTAGATGGCGCGCTTCGCGAGACCGATCCAACCCAGTCCCTCGCCCTCGGCGTCCAGGAGTGCCTGGACGATGCGCCACACCGCATAGCCCGCCAGGCCCAGGGCCAGCAGCACCAGCAGGACCTCGTGAAGCGGTGCATCACGGATCGACTCGATGGCGCCGGGTGTGTCCTCCGCATCTCCGCGGCCGCCCAGCGCCCGGACGATCGCCATGATGCCAACCACCCCGAACACCGCGCCCTTGGATGCGTACCCGAACCGCGTGACCCGATCGAACCACGGGCTCTCGACGAACCCTCCGGTCACGCGCGCCAGCCACCGCTCCGCCCGCTCAGGCATGACGTACCCCGCTCAACATGCCGGGGACCCCTTCCTGTTCCGTGCCACCACACCGGAGAGAGCCGCCTCGCTCATTCCCGCGCCGACCACCGCTTGCGTCCGCCGGTCGCCTCCCCGAAACTCATGCGACCTCCAACACGCGCGAGATTGATATGCTGCCGATCGTCCGCAAGCCCTGGATCCTGATCGCCCTCGCGGGCATCGCCTGCGCCCCCGCCTCGCCAACCCCGGTGCCGGCCGGCCCCGATCCGGTCGGGCTCGAAAGCCCTGTCATGCCCGGCGATGCCGCGATCGCCGTGGCCGAGTACGCGGCCCGGCGCGCGGCGCTCGCCGAAGCCATGGACGACGGTGTGCTCCTCGTGCTGGGGTCACCGCAGCCCGCCGCGGATTATCTCCCCTATCAACAGCGTGCCGAATTCCGGTATCTGACCGGGATCACCGAGCCGGGAGCGGCCCTGGTCATCGAGAAACGGGAGGGAGCGATCGAGGAGCGGGTGTTCGTCATGCCACGCGATCCTGCCCGCGAGACATGGGAGGGCAGGCGCCTCGGTGCGGAAGGCGCCCGGGCCGCGACCGGCGCGGCGGCAGCCACGCGAGACCGGCTGCATCCCGACCTCCAGGAGCGCCTGGCGAGGCACGGGACGCTCTACACGCTGGGCGGCCGGCCATCCGACCCGGCTGCCGGATTGGTGCTCGGCCCGGAGCAACAATTCGTGCGCGCGTTGCTGGCCGAGCATCCCGAGCTGACAGTACGGGACCTCGAGCCCGCCGTGGCCAGCCTGCGCGCCTTCAAGTCGCCGGCCGAGATCGACCTCCTCCGCCGAGCCATCCACATCACCGTCCTCGCCCAGCGCGAGGCCACACGCGCCGTAACGCCCGGCCTGAACGAGTTCGAGATCCAGGCGCTCATCGAGTATACGTTCCGCCGCCATGGCGCCGAGGGAACCGGGTTCGCCTCCATCGTGGGCTCCGGGCCGAACTCCACGACCCTCCACTACCGTGATGCCGATCGGTTCATGCGGGACGGGGAGGTGCTGCTGATGGACGTGGGCGCACGCTATCGCGGCTACACCGCTGACATCACCCGTACCGTCCCCGTCAACGGCAGCTTCAGCCAGCCCCAGCGCGACATCTATCAGACCGTCCTCGATGCCCAGAAGGCGGCCGAGGACCTCCTGCGTCCAGGCGCGACCTGGGAGCAGCTCAATGCGGCCGCGGAGGGCGTCATCGCCAACCGCCTCGCGGAGTTCGGCCTCATCGACGCGCCGGACGCCACCTACCGCTGCGAGAGCCCTCGCTTCGGCGTGATCTGCCCCCAGTATCGCCTCTATTACATGCACGGCCTGGGACACGGTATCGGCCTCAACGTTCACGACCCCGAGGCCTCGTACTTCGGCCCGTTCGTGCCGGGCAGCATCTTCACCATCGAGCCCGGTGTCTACATTCGCGCGGATGCCCTGGACCACCTGCCCGATACGCCGGAGAACCGCGCCATGGCCGGTCGGCTGCGCCCGGCGCTGGAGAGCTACGTCAACATCGGCGTGCGCCTCGAGGACAACTACCTCGTCACGGACCAGGGCTTCGAACGGCTGTCCGCCGACGCGCCCCGGGAGATGGACGAGATCGAAGCGCTCATGCGCGAGCCACCCCGCGCCGGCGCGCCGCGGAGGTCGGACGTGATCGATTGGTATCGACAATAGGTGACATCCGCCTCGGCCTACTCGGCTGGCGCTACGCCGGTTGGCACTGCGAGCATGCCCGGACCCACCCGTTCACGTCCGAATTGGCTTCGAAGTCGAAGTCGAAGTCGACGTCGCTTGCCATCCAAACACCCTCACCGCCAGGATGCCTAGGGCAAAGCACCGCACCCCCAACCCCCGAGACCCGATGGAAGACCTGACCATCTACCTGGCCGGCGAGATCCACAGCGACTGGCGCGACCGGCTCCGCTCGCATATCGACGTCCTCAACATTCCCGCCGACATCGACTACGTCGGTCCCCAGGAGGAGCACCAGCGCTCCGACGACGTCGGCGAGGCCATCCTCGGCGAGCAGCCCGGCGCCCGCTACCGCGACCTGCTGGGCGGCAAGGTCAACTACCTCCGACGCAGGGTGCAGATGAACCGGGCCGACCTGGTCGTCGCCTATTTCGGGCCCGAGTACAAACAATGGAACACCGCCGCCGACGCCGGCGCCGCAGCCGCGATGGACCTTCCGCTCATCCTGGTCCGCGATGCGCAGCATACCCACGCCCTCAAGGACCTGGACGCCTTCGCGGCCGTGACCGTCGAGACCCTCGAGCAGGCGGCGGAGGTCATCGCGTACATCTTCGAATAGCTCCGTGCCCCCAGGTGCGGGCCCTGGCCCCGCAGGGCGCCATCCCCCACCTTTCGGTCCATGACCACCTCCCGGATCGACAGCCTGAAGAAGCTCATCGAGGACCGACCGCACGACGCCCGACTCCGGTTCGGTCTCGCCCTCGAATATGAGAAGGCCGGTCGGTGGGAAGAGGTGGTCGAGCAGCTGCGCAGGTACCTGGATACCGCGGAGGACGAGGGGAACGCGTGGGGCCGGCTCGGTGCGGCGCTGCGACAGCTCGGACGTGACGTCGAAGCACGAGACGCCTACCGCCGCGGCATCGACGCGGCGCGCCGGCACCGGCACCCCACCATGGCCGACGAGTTCGAGGACGTGCTCGCCGACTGGGACGACGGACCGGCCGGATGACCACCGCCGCGGAGGCCCGGGAACGCTCGTTCGAGGCGGAGGCGCTGCCGCACCTGGACGCCGTCTACCGCTTCGCCCTCCGCCTCACCGGCTCGGCAGCCGAGGCCGAAGACCTGGTACAGGAGACGTACCTCCGCGCGTACCGCGCCTGGGATCAGTACACGCTGGGAACCCGCGCGAAGAGCTGGCTATTTACCATCTGCAGGAACGCCTATCTGCGGGAGCGGGAGCGGGATGCGCGCCGCGATGACATCGTCGCCCGCGCCGCCCTCGCCGAGATGGAGCGTGACCTGACGGTGAACGAGACTCCGCTGTTCGCAGGGCGCGCGGATTACGATCCCGAACGTGATTTCTTTCGGAACCTGGTGGATGACAGGATCTTCGAAGCCATTGACGCCCTCCCCCCGGAGTTCCGCGAGGCCGTCGTCCTCAGCGACCTGGAAGGGCTCAGCTATCAGGAGATGTCGGACGTGATCGGTGTCCCGCTCGGAACCGTGAAAAGCCGCCTGTTCAGGGGCCGAAAAGCGCTCCAGGCCGTGTTGTACGACATCGCGCGCGAGGGCGGCTACATCCCGGAGCGCGTGCCATGACACACCTCAGCTGCCAGGAAGCCCTCCAGCGCATCTACGAGTACCTCGACGGCGAGCTGCCACCCCGCGTTACCGATGAGGTCCGCCGCCACATCGAGATCTGCGAAGGCTGCTATCCCGAGGTCAAGCTCACCAGCGAGCTTCGCGAGGCCCTCCAGCGCGCCGCGCGCGGACAGCCCTGCTGCCCCGACGATCTCCGGGACCGCGTCGCCGCCATGTTGCGCCAGGAAGCCGCCCGCACGTCCTGATCGACGCCGGCGTCCAGCGCGCCTCGTACGACACCGACTTCTTGTAGGGAATCGCCCGACACGAGATTCAAGGCGTCCCCTACTGTCCCGCCATGGATTAATCATATCTTTATGATGAAATGCTGATCAGGCCGGGCGCGCGGCGCACTAACGGAGGAAGCTGGATATGACACAGGTAACGAAGTGGATGAAGGCGAAGTGGATCGCCGCGGGCGCGGTGGTGGCGCTGCTGGCGGTCTCGGCCGCCGCGTTCTCGCTGACGTCGTCGACCAAGGCGATGCCGGCATACGGTGACGCGATCCCGGTGCC
>CAYXJH010000250.1:0-5256 GCA_964465415.1 uncultured Gemmatimonadaceae bacterium | reverse complement strand
TCGCCGCGCTGGTCCTGGCGGCGAGCATGGCTGTCCCCGGTCAGGCGAGCCCGCAGGGCCGCCCGGGGCAGGGCGGAGGTAACAGCGGCGAGCCGCCCAAGCCCCTGCCGCTGGAGGCCGACCGCAAGGCCACGTTTACGGCGAGCGAGGGCTCTTGGATGTCCGTCGACGTGAGCCCGGATGGCGAGACCCTCGTCTTCGACCTGCTCGGTGACCTGTACACCCTGCCCATCACCGGCGGCAAGGCGAAGCGTCTCACCAGCGGCCTGGCTTTCGACGCCCAGCCCCGGTTCAGCCCGGACGGGACGAAGATCGTTTTCGTCTCGGACCGGAGCGGCGGGGACAATGTCTGGACGCTGTCACTGGACATGCGCGACACCACGCAGGTCACCCACGGCAACACCAGCCTGTACGCGTCGCCGGCCTGGTCGCCCGACGGACAGTACATCGTCGTGAGCCAATCCGGCGGGCTGGGCGGCCCGGCCAAGCTCCAGATCCACCACGTGGACGGGCGCTCGCCGCTGCCGCTCATCCGGGGCCCCGCCATGCTCAAGACGTTGGGCGCCGCCTGGTCGCCCGACGGTCGGCAGGTCTGGTTCGCCGGCGGCCAGCGGGACTGGAACTACAACGCGGTGCTCCCCCAGTACCAGCTCTACGTGTACGATCGGGAGACGGGCCGCTCCACGATGATGAGCCGGCGCTACGGCTCGGCGTTCCGGCCGGGCATCTCCCCGGACGGGAGGTGGCTGGTCTACGGCACCCGGGAGGGGGCCGAGACGGGCCTGCGGGTTCGGGACCTGACCACGGGCGATGAGGAGTGGCTCGCCTACCCCGTCCAGCGCGATGACCAGGAGTCCCGCGCCACGCTGGACGTGCTGCCCGGGTACGGTTTCACCCCCGACTCCCGCGCCATCGTCGTGTCGTACGGCGGCGGGATCTGGCGCGTGCCCCTGGATGGCGCCGCCGCCACGCAGATCCCGTTCGAGGCCGACGTGGAGCTGGACATCGGGCCGGAGGTCGCCTTCGAATACCGGGTCGAGACCGACTCGCTGGTCACGGCCAGCCAGATCCGCAACCCCGTGCCGTCCCCGGACGGCCGGATGATCGCCTTCACGGCGTTCGGCCGGCTCTGGGTCCAGGCGCTGCCGGACGGGACGCCGAGGCGCGTGACCGACGCGGACGTGGGCGAGTACCACCCCGCCTGGTCGCCGGACGGCCGATCCCTGGCCTATGTGACCTGGGACGACGAGACGGGCGGCCACATCATGCGGGCGCCGGTCACGGGGCGGGGGAGCGCCGTCGCGCTGACGCGCACGCCGGCCCTCTACTACAACGTGGCCTGGTCGCCGGACGGGGAGCGGGTCGTGGCCACGCGCATGGCCGCCCGCGTCCTCCAGGAAGCGACGGGCGGGTTCTTCGGGCCCATGGGCGGCGAGTTCATCTGGGTCCCGTCCGGCGGTGGGCGGGCCCAGGTCATCGGCCCGACGGCCGGCCGGGACGTGGCCCACTTCCGGGCCGACGAACCGGAGCGGATCTACGCTTACGGGCCGGCGCAGGGGCTGGTGTCGTTCCGCTGGGACGGAACGGATGTGAAAGAGCACCTGCGCGTCGTCGGGCCACCACCCCCGGGGCTGGGTGTGCCGGTGCATGCCGAGCACCATGAAGTCCTGCCACGGCGCGTCTTCCCTGAGCTGGAGTCTTCGCTGTCGCCGTCGGCCGATGAGCCGATGGAGGCGGGCGGTCCACCTCAGGCCGGGCTCGTCATGATGTCCCCGGTCGGCGGCTATGCCCTGGCCCAGGTGGGCAGCGACATATACTCCATCATGATCCCCGAGGTGGGCGGACCCACGCCGTCCGTCTCCGTGGCCAACCTCCAGGGCGGCCCGGTACCCGTCCGGAAGCTGACTGACATCGGTGGCGAGTTCCCGGCCTGGAGCGCCGACGGCACCACGATCCACTGGAGCGTCGGCAACGCCTTCGTCAGTTACGACCTGGAGCGGGTCCGCTTCATGGAGGACAGCACGAAGGCGGCCGCGCAGGCCACGAAGGACAGCATCATCGCCCTGCACGAGCTGCTCGAATCGCTCAAGGACGTCCGGACGAAGGTCGACAGTCTGAAGGCGGCCGACCTCCCGGTGCCGGACTCGCTCCAGATCCGGCTCAACGCGCTCAGGGCCGACTCGGTCCGAGCGGGCGCCGACTCGCTGCTGGTGCAGGCCGACTCCATCCGTGATGCAGCCGCCGCCATGCGCGCCCGCGCCGATTCCCTGGCCATGGGGCTGGAGCCCGCGGAGGAGGAGCCCGAGGACGACAACGGCTACAAGCCGGAAGAGCTGCGGATCCGGGTGACCATGGACCGGGACATCCCCAGGGGCACGGTCGTCCTGCGGGGCGGGCGGGTCCTCACGATGCGCGAGCACGAGGTCATCGAAAACGCGGACGTGCTGGTCCGCAACGATCGGATCGTCGCGGTCGGGGCCCGGGGGGAGGTGGACGTTCCGGCGGACGCGGAGGTGATCGATGTGACGGGCCACACGCTGGTGCCCGGCTTCGTCGATACGCACTACCACGCCCAGTGGCTGACGCCCCAGATCCACCCCCGGCAGGCCTGGCAGTACCTGACCAACCTGGCCTACGGTGTGACGACTACCCGCGATCCCCAGACCGCCACCACGGACATCCTGGGCTACCAGGACCGGGTCGAGATCGGCGGCATGATCGGGCCACGCATCTACTCGACCGGCCCCGGCCTCTTCGCGGCCGAGAACATCCGGGACCTGGACCACGCCCGGTCCGTGATGAAGCGCTACGCGCAGTATTATGACACCAAGACGCTGAAGATGTACATGTCGGGCAACCGGCAGCAGCGGCAGTGGATCATCCAGGCGGCGAAGGAGCTGGAGCTCATGCCCACCACCGAGGGCGGGCTGGACTTCAAGCTGAACCTGACCCACGCCCTGGACGGCTATCCCGGCATCGAGCACGCCCTGCCCGTCGCGCCGATCTACGACGACGTGGTGGAGCTGTTCAAGGCGTCCGGGACCACCAACTCGCCGACTCTGCTGGTATCCTACGGCGGCCCGTTCGGCGAGAACTACTTCTACACGCGGGAGAATCCACTCCGCGACCCGAAGCTGCGCCGCTTCATGCCCGAAGACCAGCTGGACGCCCGCACCCGGCGGCGAGGTCCCGGTGCAGGCGGTAGCCCAGGCCAGGCCGGCTGGTTCGTCGAGGAGGAGCACGTCTTCCCGCGCCATGCCGACTTCATCAGGCGGCTGGTGGAGAACGGCGCCCGCGCCGCCGTGGGCAGTCACGGCCAGCTCCAGGGACTGGGCTACCACTGGGAGCTGTGGGCCATGGCCGCGGGAGGGCTTGGCAACCATGACGCGCTCCGCACGGCTACGATCTTCGGCGCGGAGGCCATCGGCCTGGCCACGGACCTCGGCACCATCGAGGCGGGCAAGCTGGCGGACATCGTCGTCCTGGACCGCGACCCGCTGGTCGACCTCCGGAACACGAACAGCATCCGGTACGTCATGAAGAACGGCCGCCTCTACGACGCGGAGACCCTGGACGAGGTATGGCCACGCCAGCGGCGGCTCCCCGAGCAGCCATGGCAGAACACGACTCCAGCGGTGCGAGCCGGCCTCCGGTGACTGGCGGTCGGACCGGACGTCGCCGCCCTGTCCGCCGTCAGCGTCCGATCCGATCCAGGAGGACGTTGATCATCACCTGACGCGTGACGGCCAGATCGTCGGCGGCCTCCCGTGCGGCAGTCTGCCGTACGCGACGGAGGGGACGAGAATCAGGATCGAGAGACCGGCGAGGGTGGGCCCCGGAATCCAGGGCTCTGCGCAGGGCGCTGCCAAACCGGTCGTTTGAAGCGGCTCATGGCAGGGGTTCCACCTTGCGGATGGCGGCGGTGCCGGTCACTATCCTCGAAGCCCTCCGCCGAGGCTGTGTTTCGCTCACCAGAGAGTCGATTCGATGTCGATGCCTGCTGTCGGTCCCCTGGGGGTCGGTGAGGTCCTTGACCGTGCGTTCCAGACGTTGCGGACCCATTTTGGAACCCTCTTCCTTACTTCCCTGATCGGGACCGCCCCCTACATGCTCCTCTACGCGGCGCTCGCCAACCCCGTGATCGGGACGGGTTCGCCAGAGGCCGTGGCCGCCATGGCCTTCACCTTCGTCGGGATCATGCTCCTCGTGCTGCTGGCGACCGCCGTGGTCTGGGGCGCGCTTGCACACCAGGTGCGGCGCGCGGTGGCCGGCGGACCCGTGACGGTCCCGGACGGCCTGCGCAACGGGTTTCGCATGCTGATCCGCGTCCTGGGCGCCGGCATCCTCGTATACCTGCTGCTTTTCGCGCTGCTGATTCCGGTAGGGCTCATCGGGCTGGTCGTGGTGACGGTGGCCGCCATGGCGTTCGGCGAGGGGATGGCGGGTGTGCTGCTCAGCGTCCTGGGGATCGGCGTGCCGGCCGCGCTTCTCGGCGTCGGCTGGGTGGCGTTGACCTTCCTCGTTCTCCCCGTGCTGGCGGTGGAGCGGACGGGCCCCGTCCGGGCCATCGGTCGGGCCAATGAGCTGGCGAAGGGTGGGCGCCTGCGGGTGTTCGTCACCGCGTTCGTCGCGTGGCTCGTGATCCTGCTGCCGGCCATGGGACTGCCGTACCTGCTGGGCATCGGGGCCGTGGTGTGGGATCCGGGAGCGGCCGACACGGTCAGCTCTACCACGATGCTGCTTTATCAGGGCGCCTCCTTCCTGGTCGGGGGCGTGACAACGCCGTTCCTCGTCGCGACCATGGTGTTCGCGTACCTGGACCGCCGCGTCCGACGGGAGGGGTATGACGTGGAGACGGCGTTCGCGGCTCTCGGCGCCGAGGCCTGATGACCCAAACGGTGGACGAGGTGCAGGCCACGCTGGCCGAGATCCTTGCCGGCCCCGAATACCAGCCGGCGACCCCGTCCCTCCTTCAACGCGGCCTGACCGCGGCCATCGGCTGGTTCCGCGAGACCGTCTGGGAGCCGCTGGTGGGCCTCCTTCCCGCTCCCGACTGGTCGAGCCCTGCCTGGGAGATGGCCACGTTCGTGGCCCTGACCCTCGGCGCGATCCTCGGCATCGCGCTGATCGTCTACCTCCTCGTCCTCGCGGTGCGGGCGCTCCGGCGGCGGCAGCGTCGGCGCCAGGCGACTCGTGACGCAGTCAGCGCCGTGCCCTCGCTGACGTATTTCAGCAGTTCGCTCGCCAGGCCCCGAT
>CAYXJH010000249.1:0-5294 GCA_964465415.1 uncultured Gemmatimonadaceae bacterium | reverse complement strand
CGCGACCGCCCCTAGCAACAGCCCTCCGACCAGCGCGCCGGCCACGGCGCTGCCCCACCGCCCGATGCCACGGTGGGCCCTGGCGCCGCGGTTGCGTCTCGACTCATCGTATGTATGCATGTTCCTCCGTGACACGATTCCTGACGCCCCCAATCCGTTGCAGGGCGCGTTCCGGCTGGCCGTCGCTCGAAACTCGAGGACCGGATGACTTCGCCACTTTCAGGTCGTCGCGCCGTCGTGCTCGCGCGTGTCGTGCTCGGCGTGCTGCTTCTGGGAGCCATGACGAGCGCGTGCGCGCGCGGGCCCTACGCCGTGGATACGCTCCCGGCCGCGGCGCCATCCACCAGCGGCGAGGAGCTGACGATCCTGCTGGTCCGGCATGCCGAGGCGTTTCGTGAGCCGGGCGGCGACCCGGACCTGACGGCGGAGGGGATCGACCGGGCCGACCGCCTGGCGGCGGCGCTGCGGGACGCGGAGATCGATTTCATCCACAGCTCCGGGTACCGGCGCACGGATCAGACCGCTGCGCCGCTGGCGGCGCTGCTCGGTCTCCAGCCGATCCCGTACGACGCCCGGGACCTCGGTGCGCTGGCGGCCCGGCTTCGGGAATCGTCAGGCCGTCACCTGGTGGTCGGGCACAGCAATACGACGCCGGAGCTGGTCCGGCTACTGGGCGGGGAGCCCGGGGCGGACATCCACCAATCCGAGCACGACCGGCTCTACGTGATCACGCGGGACGCCGCCAGGGTCAGGACGTTCCTACTCCGGTACTGACGCGGTGGCCGTCGATCGCGCAAGCACGCCGGACACGCAGCCGATGCCTCCGGCCGCCTTCGTGATCTCGTCCACGTCGACCTCGTGGCAGCGGATCCCCTCTCCTTCGTACGCCTTCCGGCTGACGGGACAGTCCGCGGACATGAGGATCTCTCGCGGCCCGATCGTGACGAAATTGTGGGCGAACCGGCGGCGCTCGTCGTCCGGGCCGGGGAAGGGCATTGCGCGAAAGCCTCGCTCGCTCAGCGCGGCGAGGGCAACGCCGGGAAAGGCCTGGTCGCGGTAGAGGGCCAGGTCCATGTCCACGATCCGGAGCTGCCCCATCAGGTGCATCGCCCCCGGCGGGAGGTCCACGACGATCAGGTCGACCCCCATTTCGCCCAGCACGCCCGCGACCTGGCCGGCGCCCGCTGCGTTCGTCCGGAAGCCCGCGCCGAGCAGCACCGTCGTCGGCTCGAGCCACATGGCGTCAGCCCCCTCGAACGTTCCAACTCCACCCACCGCCCGGACGATCGGAACGCCCAGGTCGGCCAGACGACGCTGCACCCATCGCTCTTCTCCTGCCCGGGCCGCACCCGCCGGTCGGGCCAGGATCGCGCCCTCCGAAGTCATGAAGAAGAGGTCCGCCGTGAACATCAGGTTGGGCGTGGCGGCCCCCGGCGGCGGCTCCACGTACTCTACGCCGACGCCGGCCGCGCGATAGGCGTCGGCGAGCGCGTCATGCTGCGCGGCCGCCCGCCGCGCATCCGGAAAGTCCAGCATGAGCGCGCTCTCGGGATCCGGCACTGAATCGAGCTCCGCGCCCGGCCGGTGCAGGAGGACCCGGTCGAGTCGCTCCCATTCGGTGCGCTGACCGCAGGCACCCCATACGCTGCCCAGCTCGGCCTGTAGCGGTGTCGTCCGGGGGCGCCAGCCCGGGCCCCCGAACGCCGCTGAGCGATCGCCATCCGAGGTCATGACGCAATGTCGCGCCATGCCCCGTAGCAGGCAACGCGGGGGCGTTGTGCTCGATCGACGCTCAGTGATATGATGGGGTCCCACGACCGTCCCGCCTTCCATGGAGGACCCATGAATCTCGTGATCGGAGCGACCGGTATCGTTGGCGGCGAGACCTGCCGTCGGCTGACAGCGGCGGGCGAACCCGTACGCGCCATGGTGCGCTCCACGTCCGATCCCGGTCGGGTGGACGCCCTGAAGGCGATGGGCGCCGACATCGTGGCAGGAGACCTCAGGGACGCGGCGTCGGTGCGGGCCGCGTGCCAGGGCGTCGACCGGGTGGTCTCGACCGCCAACACGGCCATCTCCCGCCAGCCGGGCGACAGCATCGAGGCCACGGACCGGGACGGACAGCTCCGGCTCATCGACGCGGCCTCCGACGCCGGCGTGCGGCACTTCAGCTACGTGTCCGTGGCCAGCATGATCCCGGCCGACAGTCCGTTCGTGGCCGCGAAGCGCGCCGTCGAAGGTCACCTCATCGCGTCGGGCCTGCCCTACACGATCCTGGGTCCCGTCCATTTCATGGAGGTGTGGCTCAGCCCGTTCACGGGGTGGGACCCGGCGAGCCGGCGCGCCCGCGTCCTGGGAGCCGGTGACCGCGCATACAGCTGGATCTCCGTAGGCGACGTGGCGGAGTTCTGCGCCCGGTCCCTCGCGCACCCGTCGGCCCGCAACCGGCAGCTCGACCTCGGCGGCCCCGAGCCCCTCACCGCCCTGGACGTGGTGCGAATCTTCGAGGAGGAGACGGGACACACGTTCGAGGTGGAGCACGTGCCCGTCGAAGCCCTCCGGCAACAGCGAGCCACTGCCGACAACCCCCACGACGAGTCGCTCTTCGCCATGATGGAGGACACCGCCACCCTGGAGGGGCGAGTGGACATGTCGGAGACGGCGGCGGAGTTCGGGATCCAGCTGACGTCGGTTCGGGATTTCGTCCGCCGGGCGCTGGCGCCGGCTGGGGCCTGAACGAACCGGGCCCGGCGCCACATCCGGCACCGGGCCCGGCACTCCCTGCCTGCCGGCGGCTCAGCCGCCCAGCCGCTCCCAGAGGTAGGTGTACGTGATGGCGTGCATCCGAGCACGCTGCTCGCTGGTCACGCCCGCGCCGTGGCCACCTTCCGTGTTCTCGAAGTAGTCGAACGCGTGGCCCATGTCCGCCATTTTCGCCGCCATCTTCCGCGCGTGGCCCGGGTGAACCCGATCGTCGCGGGTCGTCGTGGTGAACAGGACGCGTGGATAGTCCGCGTTCTCCCGGAGGTTGTGGTACGGCGAGTATTGCCGGATGAACTCCCATTCCTCGGGGATGTCCGGGTTGCCGTACTCGGCCATCCAGCTCGCGCCGGCCAGCAGCTGATTGTAGCGCTGCATGTCCAGCAGCGGCACGTTGATGACGACGGCGCTGTACAGGTCCGGGCGCTGTGTGAAGGCGACGCCCGTCAGCAAGCCACCATTGCTGCCACCGATGATCCCCAACCGCTCCGGCGACGTGATGCCGCGGCGGATCAGGTCCTCGGACACCGCTATGAAGTCGTCGTAGATCACCTGGCGGTTCTCCTTGAGCCCCGACCGGTGCCACGCCGGCCCGAACTCACCGCCGCCCCGGAGATTGGCCACCACGTACACCCCGCCTCGCTCCAGCCAGGACGCTCCGACCAGCGAGTTGTAGCTCGGTGTCATGGACACCTCGAACCCGCCGTAGGCGTAGAGCAATGTCGGATTGTCCCCGTCCAGCTCGAGCCCGGCACGACGCACGACGAAGTAGGGGATGCGCGTGCCGTCGGGTGAGGTGGCCTCGTGCTGCTCGACCTCGAGGCCGGTGTTATCGAACATCTCCGGCATCCGCCACACCTCGCGTACCTCGCCGTCCGGCTCCGCCACGTAGAGCGTGGTCGGCTGCGTGTACCCGCTATAGGTGAAGAAGTAGTGGTTGGTGGTGGGAGACGTCGAGCGGATCCCGATGTTCCCCATCTCCGGCGCCGGCACCGTCTCGTAGCGCCATGCGCCGTCCTCCCTGGTGTAACGGCGCAACTCTGCCTGCACGTTGTCCAGCATGCTCACCAGCAGGTAATCACGCGTGGTGCGGACGCTGTTGATGGTCTGCCGCTCGCCGGGTCGCAGCACCAGCTGGAAGTCGCGGCTGCCGTCCAGGAACGCGTCGACGTCGATGTCCAGGAGCGAAGCCGCTTCGTGGGTTCGCCCGCCGACCTCCCACGGCGAACGGTTGTAAACGAGGAGCCGGTCACGGATCAGGTAGATGTCCGCGTCCAGCGGGACGTCGATCGTGACCAGCTCACCGTCGCGTAGCACCGACGTGGTGCCCTCGTAGAGGTTGGGCCGGTGGGACACGGTGTTGTAGGTGACGTCCGCGGTCCGATAGCTGCCCACCCAGACGCCCATGTCGGTCGGCTCCGCCTCGAACAGCGTCTCGGCCTCGGAAAGGGGCGTGCCCCGGTGCCACCGCTTCGCGATCCGGGCATAGCCGGACGTGGTCATGCTACCGTCACCGAAGTCCGTCGCCACGAGCAGTGTACCCTGGTCCACCCACGCCACGCTCTGCTTGGCCTCCGGGAGGTAGAAGCCGTCCTCGACGAACTGGCGGGTGGCCATGTCGAACTCGCGGATCTCGATGGCGTCGGCGCCGCCCCGGGACAGCCGGACCAGGCACAGCTGGTAGTCGGGCGGCAGGCAGCTGGACCCGCCGTACGCCCACGGCACGTCTTCCACACGCGCCAGCTCGTCGATGTCCAGGACCGTCTCCCACTCCGGGGCGCCGTCCAGGTACCCGGCCCACCCCGTACTGCGCCAGATGCCCCGAGGGTTCTGGGCGTCCTGCCAGAAATTGTAGAGCCGGTCGCCCATGATCGAGGGAAACGGTATCCTGTCATCCGAATCAAGGATCGAGAGGGCGCGGTCGAAGATCGGCTGGTAGGCTGCATGCCCCGCGAGCCGGCCCACGGTGGTCGCGTTCTGCCCCTCCACCCATTCGAGGGCGCGTTCGCCCTCCACGTCCTCCAGCCACAAGTACGGGTCCGCCTGAGCGGCGAGCGGGGCCGTGCTTGCGGCCAGGCATACGCCGATCGCGGCGATGGTCCGGATCGGTTTCATCGGAATCTCCGTCGCTGCATTCATTGGTCACCACACCGGTGCAACGGATGATGGCACCATCGTAAACGGCTGGCAATGGCGGGTTTGCGGCAGAGGCGGGCTCCCGGCGAGGGGTCAGCTCCCGTCCGTCGAAGGGTCAGGGGCGGGGCTCGTCTCACCCTCCGGCTCGTCTTCCTCTTCGGGCGCAGGGTCCGGGATCTCCGCTTCGTCGATTTCGGGGCCCGCGAACGGCAACTCCATGTCGCGCGGCTCGGGCATGGCGAGGTCGGGCGGGGGCGTGTAGATGACGGGTCGCACCGCACCGCCCCGGCCCATGTGCTCGATCACGAAGTCCGATACACGGGGCGGCGGCGCGGCCTCGGGTGGCGCGTCAGGGTCGTGGCAGGCGCCGGCGAGCCCCAGGAACCCGGCCCCGGCCG
>CAYXJH010000248.1:0-5325 GCA_964465415.1 uncultured Gemmatimonadaceae bacterium | reverse complement strand
CGCCCGGTGGCCGGTCGCGTCGGCTCGGTCGCCGGGGCGGCCGTGTCGCCGGCTGCTGCCCCAAGCGGCGAGCTGGGCTGGGCGGAAACGCCACCGTGCTCGTCACCCGCGTCGGGCGCACGGATCGCCGCAACGATCGCCTGCGTCCGCCCGCTCGGTTCCGCATCGAAATCCTCCTGGAGCCGGCGAACCAGCGACTGGTACAGGTCAAGCGCCCCCGCCCGGTCCCCGAGCCGGCCCAGCATTTCGATCGCCCGGCGAACCGACGGCTCGTCGCTCTGGGACAGTAGCGACGCCCGTCGGGCCCACGCCCCGGCCCCCGCTGCGTTACCAAGCTGCTCCTGCTCTTCCGCCTGGCTCCAGGCGGCCTCGGCAGCCTCCCGCCGGAGCGTCGCCCGCGTTTCTTCCAGCCACCGCTCGAACTCCACCGGACCGCCCTCCAGGTGGAACCCCGGCAGGAGGTCCCCGACATACAGCCGAAGGGCCGCCTCGCCCTCTCCTTCGGCCAGAGCGGAGCGGAAGTCAGAAGCGTCGCACGAGACCCGGGCCCGATTCAGGGCCACCCACGTGCCGTGGCCGTCGAACGCGTCCGGACCCAGGGAGCGTCGGAGGAAGTGCAGCGCCGTTCGAAGCGATTGCCGGGCCTGCGCCTGTGGGAGCTCCGGCCAGAATGTGACCAGTAGCCGGTCCCGTTGGATCCCTGCCTGCGCCGATTCGATGGCCAGGTAGGTCAACAACGCGAGGCGGCGAGGTTGGTTCAGGACGGAGCCCAGTACCACGCCGTCGTCCCCGCGAAGGTCCACATCACCGAGCGTCGTGAGTCGGATCATCGAAGCCGGTTCTCCAGGGCCAGCCACCGGCGTGACCCGGCAGGTCACGGCCAGGTTACGCCCCAATGGTATCGTCGTGCGAACCGACGAGCACGCGGCAGGGTGAGCCCCACCGCGGGCTACGTGTCCGAACGACCGATGATAAGGTGTATGCGATGCTGCAAGATATGGCCCCGGCGCCAGGGACACCACTGACGTTCGATCTCCCGACGAACGACAACAGCCTCTGGGACAGCCTGGCCGAGCTTGCGGAGGCCGTGATGACGTCAGGCCCGCCCGCCGGCTTCGTGCGCCGCAAGCTTCCGGTGGGGGGGCGGCGAGCGCACGCGTACGCGGGTCTGGCGTCCACGGCCGCGGGTCGGCCGGCCACGTTGGTCGTGGTGATCGCGCCCGGGCATGATCCGCAGGCGAATCGTCGGGCGCTCCGAACCCAGTTCGGTCTGACCCCGCGTGAAGCGGAGGTGGCGCTACTGCTGGCCGATCGGCGGTCGAACCGCGAGATCGCGGAGGCGCTGCACATCGCCGACAAGACCGCTCGCCGTCATACCGAGCGGATCCTGTCCAAGCTCAACGCACCCTCGCGGAGGGCTGTCGCCGCCGTGGTCGCCGGGGTGCAGGGGGCCGGGGAGGGGTCGGAGTGATGGGGGCGTGGCGTGTCGCCCTGCCGTACCTGATTCTGGGTATCGCCTGGATCCTGTTCACCGATTGGGCCATCGTGACCTTCATGGCCGACGGGCCCGTGGTGAGCCAGACCACCAAAGGACTGGTTTTCGTCACGCTGAGCGCAGGTCTCATCTACGTATTGTCGGCCCGCCAGCTCCGTGAGAAGCAAATCACGCAACGGGAGCGAGAGCGGCTGGAACGGCGCATCTCGGCCGCGGCTCGCTTCGAAGCGATGGGCCAGCTGAGTGGCGGCATCGCACATGATTTCAATAACTTACTTACGGTCATCTCAGGTAATATCGAGGCATACGTCAGTCGGAATCCGGGTGTAGCATCGGCGTCATCCGAGCTCATGGATGTCCGCGACGCGGTCCGGCGGGCCACGATCCTCACGCGCCGGCTCCTGGCGTCGGGACGTTCGGCCGGCACTCCGCCGCACCCCACCGACGTCAATGAAGTGGTGCGGGGCATGGCCTCGCTGTTGGACCGTTTGATCGGCGATCGGATCCGGGTAAGGGCTCAACTGGGGTACGACGTGCCGGCCGCGCAGGCCGATCCGGGGCGGCTGGAGCAGGTCGTCATGAACCTGGCCATCAACGCCCGGGACGCCATGCCCGACGGCGGTGACCTGCGGTTGACCACCGACACCATACGGATCGGCGAGCGCAACGGAGACGCGGGTCCGGCCCGCTTGCTCCCCGGCCTCTACGTTCGTATCGAGGTGGCGGATACGGGCGTCGGGATGAGCCCGGACGTGCAAGCCCGGATCTTCGAGCCGTTCTATACGACCAAGAGCCAGGAGAAGGGGACGGGGCTCGGACTCGCCACGGTCCAGTCGATCGTTTCCGAATGGGGCGGGGAGATCGCCGTCCAGAGCGCACCCGGTCAGGGAACGATATTCACGATCCTGCTGCCGGTGGCGATCGAGTCGGTGCCGCGTTCGGCTCCGGACAATGCGCCAGGCCTGGAGACCGGACGTGCGGAATCGCGCGCCCGCGAACCGTCCCGTGGGCGGCCCGCCCCCGAATCCGTCCTGGTCGTGGATGATGACTACGCGGTCCGGGTGCTCGTCGCCCGGGTACTCCGTCAGCACGGCTTCCAGGTTCGTGAGGCCGCGGGCGGGCGGGAGGCCCTGGCGGAGCTGCGCCGGGCGGACTGCTGCGTGGATCTAGTCGTGACGGACGCGAGCATGCCGGAGATGACCGGGCTGCGATTCATCGACGAGGCCAGGTCGTTCGATCCCGCGCTCCGGGTCCTGTTGATGTCGGGCCACCCTGACCACGAGTTCAGGAACGTGGCGCCCTACCTGGCGAAACCGTTCACGGCTGGGGATCTGGTGCGGCACGTGCGGGAGGCCCTGGATCAATGATCCACACCTGTAAGGAGGCCTCATGCGGAGCGCTGCGAGCTTCAAGGGTCACCCGATCCACCCCATGCTCATTCCGTTTCCGATCGCATTCCTGGTCGGCGCGTTCGTACTCGATGCGGCAAGCCTGATCTGGGCCCGGGATCCGCTGGCCGTCATGGCCGGCTTTCTCGCCACCGCCGGGATCGTGACGGGCCTGGCCGCGGCGGTGCCCGGGGTCGTCGACTACCTCCGGACGGTTCCACCGGACAGCTCGGGCAAACAGCGTGCGACGCGGCATGGTCTGGCCAATGGCTCGGCCCTGGTCCTGTTCGCGGCGGGGCTCTGGCTCCGGGGCGGCATCGAGGCCGTGCCGACCTACGGATCCCTCGCCATGTGGGGTGCCGCCGTGGTGCTTCTGACGATGGGCGGCTGGATGGGCGGGACTCTCGTATACAGGAACCAGATCGGAGTCGACCACCGGTACGCCGGCGCCGGGAAGTGGAAGGAGGTTCGGGTCCCGGATCCGGCCGCGGAGCCGGTCGCCGGAGCGGACGAGCTCGAGGTAGACCAGATGAAGCTCCTGCATGTCGATGGTGACCGGATCGTCCTTGCCCGGACCGCCGACGGGTACGTCGCGTTCGACGATCGCTGCCCACACCGGGGCGCGTCCCTGGCCGGCGGTAGCATGATGTGCGGAACGGTGCAGTGCCCGTGGCATGGCTCCCAGTTCGACGTGCGGGATGGCGCGCTACGGGCGGGTCCGGCCGAGGAGGGGATTCGCACCTACCCGGTGGAGGAAAGCGGCGGCGAGATCAGGATCATCCGGTGATGGGTTCTCCTGCCGGCGCGGGCGGCCGCGTCGTCCCTGGAGGTGACGGCTACACGTCGTTCACCGGGGGCGATCGGACACGGACCGGGCTGGTCGATCGCAGCCCATCGAGGCGCCGGAGTCGGGACGCTGGCGGCCCGTCCGGTAGGATCGGACCGTCAGGGCGACTCACCGTAGAGGCCCCGGTAGATGGCGTGGTTTCGCGTCAGGATCTTCACATAGTCGCGGGTCTCCCGGAACGGGATCCGCTCGGTGAACAGCTCGTCGTTCCCGTACTCGGGGAACTCTTTCCACCAATCCACGCGATGCGATCCGGCGTTGTACGCGGAGAAGACGGCCGGCAGGGAGCCGTCGTATTCGTCCATGTGCTGGGCGAGATACCGGGTTCCGAGATGGACGTTGATCTCCGGATGGTAGAGCACCTCCGGATCCCAGGGGTCCACGCCCACCGCCTCGGCCAGACGCTGTCCGGTGGCTGGCATGATCTGCATGAGGCCCCGGGCGCCCACGTGGGAGGTGATGCGGGCCTCGAACATGGACTCCTGACGGATCAGCGCCGTGGAGATGAACGGGTCGAACCCCCGGTCCAGCGCCTCCTCCGTGATCAGGGTCCGGTAGGGCAGCGGATACAGGATGCGGAGCAGCCGCCGGTTCGGCTCACCCGCGCCCTGGAGCCGGAGCCCAAGGCGAATAGCCCGTTGGCTGTAGCCGCGTTCCGCGAGAGCCTCCGCCACGGCGTAGAGGACCGCCCGGTCGCTGCCGGCCCTGGCGACGACCTGGTCCGCTTCCGCCGAGGCCTCGTCGGCGTACCCGGCTGCCCGGAGCAGGTCGATGCCCCGGATCCATTCGGCGACCGTCCGCTCGGCGGCCGGGTCGTCGCCCGGGCTGGCCGACATGGGGAGCGGCCAGAATGGCTGGCCGAGGTGCTCGCTCGCGCGGAGCGCGTAGTACGAATCGCGCTCCCTTTGCCGCACCATCCGGAAGAGAGCCTGGGCACCGGCGGTGTCTCCAAGCTCCGCATGGGCTCGCCCGGACCAGTACGTGGCCTGGAGCCACAGGGCGCCCCTGGGATAACGCGAGCGGTACTGGTCCCAGATTCGTGCGGCCTCCGCGTAGTCCTCCTCGAGATACGCGATCCCGGCCAGCCGGATCATGGCCAGGCCCATCTGGGACCTTCCGGCGTACCGATCGACGACCTGGCGATAGAGCCCGCGCGCTGCATCGCTGTCCCCGTGGTCGTGCCGGGCGCTTGCGGCCAGGTACAGGGCCTGGACCCCCGTGCCGGTCCCGGCGTTCTGGTCCGCAACCGACCGGTAGATCCGGACCGCATCGTCCACACGTCCGCGGTGGCTCTCGGTCCTGGCCAGGAGCATGCGGGCTGCGGGCTGGCTGGCGATGGGTCGCAGGGCGGCCTCGACCTCGTCGTACCGATGGGCATAGAACAGCGCATCGGCGTATTCGAGGTGGACCGCATCGCGCTCGGCTGCCGTGCCCGAGCCGGCGGACAGCCAGCGCCGGTATCCGTCGAGGGACGCCTCGTGCAGGCCCTGCGCCCGGTACACCCGCGCCACCGCCAGTTGGTCCGCGGCGGTCATCTGACCTCCGGCCAGCAGCTCGGCCGCCTGCCGCGCGTGGGGGCTGGCCGGCGCTCGGTC
>CAYXJH010000247.1:0-5326 GCA_964465415.1 uncultured Gemmatimonadaceae bacterium | reverse complement strand
CTGCGGGCCCGTCTACGCTTCGGGTCGAGAGGCCGGCGAACCCCGCGGCGCCTAGCACCAGGAGGAGAAGCAGGCCTGCCGCCAGCATGCCGTGCGGCGTCTTCAGGGCGGCGCCGATCCACTTCATCCGGTCATTCCACATCCGGGATACCTCGTAGTAAGGCAAAAACAAACGGCCTTCGACACGCGGGTCGCACGAAGGAGGCCACCGCGCTCAGTACCGTGGGAAGCTGGGATCGATCTCCTCGCCCCAGGCGAGGACGCCGCCCCGCAGGTTGCGGACGCGACCGTACCCGCGGTCGCGCAGGTAGCGCCCGACGTCCCCGCTGCGGGCGCCGGATCGGCAGTACAGGACGATCTCGCGGTCCGGGTCCAGCTCGTCCAGTCGGTCCACCAGCTCTCCCACGGGGATCAGCCGGGCGCCGTATTGCCCCAGGTTCGCGATCCTCCATTCGAAGGGCTCGCGGACGTCGACCAGGTCCACGGTCTCTCCGTCATCGAGCCGCTCCTTCAGCTCGACCGCACCGATCTCGAAAGGGACTTCCGTCGTATCGTCCATGGCTCCCGTCGGGGTTTCCGGCTCCGCTTCTGGCGTGAGACCGCAGAATACGTCGTAATCGATCAGCTCGGTGACGGTCGGGTCGTCGCCGCAGACCGGGCACTCCGGGTTCCGGCGGAGACGCATCTCGCGCCAGCTCAGCTTGAGGCCGTCGAAGAGCAGGAGTCGGCCGATCATGGGCTCGCCGGCGCCGGTGATCAGCTTGACGGCTTCGAGTGCCTGGAGCGACCCGATCACGCCGGGCAGCACCCCGAGCACCCCGCCCTCCGCGCAACTGGGGACGAGGCCGGGGGGCGGCGGCTCGCGGAACAGGCAGCGGTAGCACGGCGCATCGTCACCGCCGGCGAACACCGAGAGCTGACCTTCGAACTTGAGGATGGACCCGTAGACGTTGCGCTTGCCCAGCAGCACGCACGCGTCGTTGACGAGGTACCGGGTCGGGAAGTTGTCGGTCCCGTCCACCACGATGTCGTAGTCCCGGATGATGTCGAGCGCGTTCTGGCTGCTGAGCCGCTCGTCGTGCGCCACCACGCTGATGTGGGGGTTCAGGTCCCGCAAGCGGCGCGTGGCCGCCTCGAGCTTCGGCTGGCCCAGATCGCTCTCACCGTACAGGACCTGACGCTGAAGGTTGCTCGCATCGACCCGATCGAAGTCCACCAGCCCCAGGGTGCCGACCCCGGCGGCGGCGAGATACAGGGATGCGGGCGAGCCCAGGCCCCCGGCTCCCACGATCAGGACGCGCGCCGCCTTGAGCTTCCGCTGGCCGGCCTCGCCGATCCCGTCCAGCACGATGTGCCGGGCGTAGCGCAGCGTCTCGGCCGCCGACAATGCATGGGGCCCGCCCGCCGGGGCGGTCGGCGCCCCTCCGGCCGTACCGGTCCAGCCTCCTCCCCGATCGTCCATTCTTCTCAACCTCCCGCGATGCTCGGGACCACCGTGATCGTGTCCCCGCCGGTCAGAGGCGTGGTCTCACCCCCGAGAAACCGGATGTCTTCGTCGTTCAGGAACACGTTCACATGTTGACGGAGCGCCCCGGCCTCGGTGCGGAAGTGGCGTGCCAGCCCGGGGTGGCGGCGCACCAGCTCGTCCAACGCGGCGCCCACCGTATCGGCCCGCACGTCCAGCTCCCCGGCCCCGTCCGCCAGCCCGCGCAGGGGACCGGGGATCCGGACCCGGATCGCCTCTGTCGCCGGAATGCCCATACGTTCGCTACCCCCTACCGGCGGCGCCGTGCCCGGATCATCGGGCCGCGCCCGGGACGTCACCGGGCACCCCGCCGGTCGAGCACGTCGAGGACCAGCGCGGCGTTCCGTTCGGCGGAGCCCTTCTCGGCGCGGACGAACTCTCGGGCCAGGGCACCCGCCGTCTCAGCCGCATCGGGGTCGTCGACGAGAACGCGAAGCCGCTCCTCGACCTCGGCCATGGACCGGACCACGAATCCGCCTCCGCTGTCGGCCAGGACCGCCGCCTCCCGGGCGTTGCCGTAGGTCGGCCCGAACAGGACGGGCACGCCCAGCACGGCCGGCTCCACCACGGAATGCAGGCCGGACTCGCCGAACCCGCCGCCAACGTAGGCCGCATCCGCGAGCCCGTAGAGGTCCGCCAGCAGCCCGACCCGGTCCACGACGAGGACTTCGGGAACGGGACCCCTCAGCCCACCCCTCCGCGGCGGCGTCGGCGGCACGGTCGTTCGCCGCCCGACACCGGCGGTGAGCAGCGGTCCCAGGCGCGCGTGCCGGAGCGACAACTCGTCCAGTCGCCGCTCCAGAGCGGCCAGGTGCGCGGCGCTCGGGTCGTGCGGAGCGATGATCAGCCGGATGGGCCGGCCGCGCTGGAGCACTGATAGCGGTGAGAGCAGGATCTGCTCATCGGACGGCCAGGTGGAGCCGGCGACGATGGTGAAGGCAGACGGATCGTCGAGCAGGCGCCAGATGGGACGGAGCTCCTCCGGCACCCGCTCGGCGGCGTCCGGCTTGCCGCGCAGGGCGTGGAGACCGCGCGCCTCGATGCGGTCCCAGACCTGGTCGAACCGAGCATCGCCGGTGACGTGGATCCGGTCGACGGGCACCTCGAGCCGCTGGAACCTCGCCGCATGGGGCGCCGACACCGCGCCGACCGCGTCAAGCCGCCGGTAGGTCGGCTGCACGAACCAGCGGCCCCGGGGCGTCAGGCGGCCGGAGCCCTCGGAAAGGACCGCGTTCACGAGCAGCAACGGCACCCCGGCCGCCGCCGCTTCCCGTGACAGCACCGGCCAGACCTCGGTCCGGACGAACGCGATCGCCGACGGGCGCAGGGCATGGAGCACAGCCCGCACCGGGCCCCGGGTGTCCCAGGGTGCGTATCCCGACACGTCCGCGCCCACCTCCGCTACCATCCGCTCGGCCGACGGTGAGAAGTGGGTGAAGGCGATCTGGATACCCGGCCTCAGCGCGCGCAGCTGCCCGATCACCGCCTGTGCCATCAGGCCTTCGCCCACGGACGGAGCGTGGACCCAGATCAGGGGGCGGTCGTCCGCGCGGTGGAGCCATGCCCATTCGCTCATCCTCAGCCAGGATCGCTGCCGGCCGCGGACCGCGCGGCGCACGGGCTCGCTGAACCGCGCGGCCAGCCGGATTCCCGGCAGGGCAGCGGCCAGCAGGGTTTCGTAGGCCGTCTCGGACCACGCCACGTTGGCTACTCGGCCTCCACGTACGCGCGGTCATCCGGGGCCGCCTGGGCCCGGACCTCGGCGATGTCCGCGGTTCCCGCGACCTCGTCGCTGAGTCGGCCGGCGGCGGCCTGGAGCGCCTCGCGGAGGTCGGACGCGTCTACATCCAGGACCTCGTAGCGACTCGGGGGACCGCCGTATCGGATCGTTATGCGATAACTGGGCACGATGGACAGGGCTCGGGCCAAAGGTCTATATTCGCGGCCGTGCGATACATCGGCAACAAGACCCGGCTCCTGGGCTTCATCGAGCGGACCGTGAAGCGGCGCGGGATCGTCGGCTCGGCGGTGGATCCGTTCTCCGGAACCGCCAGCGTGGGCCAGCACCTGAAACGCCTGGGCTTCCGCGTCACGGCGTCCGATCTCATGACCTACGGCTACGTGTTCGCCCGGGCGTACGTACAGGTGCCCGCCGCCCCGCACGCGCCCGGCCTGACCGATGAGGTGCTGGCGGTCGACGGCGGCGACGCGCCCTCGCTGGGCGACGTCGTCGCGTACCTCAACGGTCTCGACCCCCTCCCCGACTTCATCCACCGGCAGTTCTCGCCCGACGGCGCAGACGCCCGGGAGCACCAGCGGATGTACTTCACGCCGGAGAACGCCGCACGCATCGACCACATCCGGAACCGCGTCGAGGAGTGGCGCCGCGCCGGACGCATCGACGACGACACGTTCCACCTGCTCCTGGCCGCCCTACTGGAGGCCGCCGACGCGGTGGCCAACACCACCGGCGTGTACGCGTCCTTCGTCAAGAGCTGGCAGCCCAACGCCCGGCGCCGGCTGCGTCTGAAGGTCCCGGACATCCACGCGGGCAACGGCTGCCGGGCGGAACGGAAGGACGCGCTCGCGCTGGTCGCCGACGTGGAGCCATTCGACCTGCTCTACCTCGACCCCCCGTACAACAACCGCCAGTACCCGGGCTATTACCACATTCCCGAGCTCATCGCGGAGGGCTGGTTCGACGGCGAGCCCGAGCTGCGGGGGAAGACCGGGCTCGCGCCGGACAGGGAGAAGCGGAGCGACTGGTCACGCGCGGGGAAGTGCGAAGACGCGTTCGAGCGCCTCATCGCCACCGCGCCGTGGCGACACGTCGTCATGAGCTACAACGACGAGGGGATCATCCCCGAGGCCACCATCGAGCGTGTGCTGAAGGCGAACGGCCGCCACGGCACGTACCGGCGCTACAGCCGCGGCTACAAGCGGTATCGGTCCGACGCGGACTCGGAGGGCCGGAAGTACAAGGGCGACCGGGTCAGCGAGTACCTGTACTGCGCGTCGCGGTAGGGACCACGTCCCTGGAACGTTATGGGTACCACCACCCAGACCCTTGCGTAGCCCGGGACGCTCGGTCCTGGGGGTGAACGTGGGACCCTCCGCGACCGTTCGATCCCGCGGGGCGCGCCCCACTTCGGGTGCGGATGCTCTGACGGAGGCCTGCGGGGCCTCGAAGGTGATGGGCAGCGCGATCCACACGGGCACGCGCACGTCGCGGTTGTAGGCGGGGGTGAACTCCATGGTGTCCACCACCCGGAGCGCCGCCTGGTCAAGCGCATCGTGGCCGCTGCTCTGGTGAATGAGCTTCCGACGCACCGCGCCATCGTCGTCGATCAGCAGCCATACCGAAGCCGTTCCGGTGATCCCCGCATCACGGAGCAACGGCGGGTAGTTTTCACGAACCGCCTGCCCAACCCGGCGTGCGTTCGTCAAGGTGGGCCGGACCGTCATGGGCGTGAACGTTGGCGCTTCCTGGACGTCCTCGAGCGCGACCCGTTCCCCAGCCGGGGAACGGGCCGCCTGGAGCGCTTCCACCACCCTGCGGTGCCGCTCGACTGCCGCGGGCGGGGCGTCCTTCATCAGGACCACAACCGCCCCGCAGTCGAGGGCCGTCCCCCTGATGACGTCGATGGCCTCGATCTCGTCCGGCACGATGGCGTCGAGGGCCGCACGCGCCGACTCCTCGCCGTTCACGTACACCGCCGGGTCGCAGGGCAGCGACCGGGTCTCGGCCAGCGCCTGTTCCGGGGCCAGGGGTCGGCTCGCCGTGTCGGCAATGCCTGTGGG